>NZ_JAPZVM010000005.1:0-179314 GCF_027529745.1 Phocaeicola acetigenes | reverse complement strand
ATAATTTCATTTTTCAGCCTGCTCTACTTTTTTAAGTAAAGCAGGCTGATTTCTTCTGAAATTTATTCTACAGACTGATGATTTCCTGCAAGATTCGTACAGCCGAAACAACATCCCCAATTTCTTTAATCACCATACTGCGTTTTCCATTCTGTTCACGCAAGTTGCAGTTACGAGGATATTTAGACATATAGTCGATAATCTTTCCAAATGCCATACTCTGGTAATAAGGACTTTCCAGATTACTTACAAAGTATAGTGTCATGCGTCCGGCTTTCAAAATAACCTTTTCTATTCCCAAACGTTTTGCCAGTCGCCGGAGTGGAACAATACGAATGAGTTCTTCTCCTTCTGGTGGAATCTTTCCAAAACGGTCTACAAGACGAGCCTTAAAGGCTTCTACATCCCTGTCAAGTTCCAGTTTGTCGAGCTCTCTATACAGCAACATTCTCTCACTGCTACTCGGAATATACTCATTCGGGAACAGCAATTCCAAGTCACTTTCTACCGTGCACTCGTCTACAAACTCTTCACCGCTGATTTTCTCCTCTCCAGCCTTGATTTCTTCTGCGTATAAGTCGGCAAACTCTTCATTCTTCAATTCAGTCACAGCCTCCGACAAAATCTTCTGATAAGTTTCATATCCCAAATCGGCAATAAATCCACTCTGCTCTGCACCCAACATGTTTCCAGCTCCACGGATATCAAGGTCTTGCATGGCAATATGAATTCCACTACCCAAATCGCTGAAATTCTCTATCGCCTGGAGTCTGCGTTTGGCCTCAGGAGTCAGTGAAGACAAAGGAGGTGCCAACAGATAACAGAATGCTTTCTTGTTGCTCCGCCCTACACGACCACGCATCTGATGCAAATCACTCAATCCAAAATTCTGTGCCTGATTAATGATAATGGTATTGGCATTGGGGATATCAATACCACTTTCTATAATAGTAGTTGCCAGCAACACATCGAAATCGTAATTTACAAAACCAAATATAATTTTTTCCAACTCTTCAGGCTGCATCTGTCCATGGCCAATACATACACGACAATCCGGAATATTACGCTGAATCATCGCCTTCAGTTCAGCCAGATTCTGAATACGGTTATTCACAAAGAACACCTGCCCGTTTCGGCTCATTTCAAAGTTGATAGCTTCCGTGATTATCTCCTCATTAAATGTATGAACCTCAGTCTGGATAGGATAACGGTTGGGAGGCGGAGTCTGAATCACTGACAAATCGCGAGCCCCCATCAGTGAAAACTGAAGAGTACGGGGAATAGGAGTTGCCGTCATAGTCAGTGTATCCACATTTACTTTTATCTGACGGAGCTTCTCTTTTACACTTACTCCAAACTTCTGCTCCTCATCGATAATCAGTAATCCCAAATCCTTGAATTTTACAGTCTTTCCAATTATCTTATGCGTACCGATTAAGATATTAATATCTCCATTTTCCAGTTCTTTCAAGATACGGCTGGTATCTTTCGCCGTACGTGCACGACTCAGATAATCGACCTTACAAGGCAATCCTTCCAAACGCTTTTTGAAGGTTTGGAAATGTTGATAAGCCAAAACCGTAGTTGGTACCAGCACGGCCACCTGTTTGTTATCGGCTACAGCCTTAAAAGCCGCACGCACTGCAACTTCAGTCTTACCGAAACCTACATCCCCACAAACAAGGCGGTCCATCGGACGGTCGCTTTCCATATCCGCTTTTACCTCCTGAGTTGCTTTCAACTGGTCAGGAGTATCTTCATATAAAAAGCTGGCTTCCAACTCATGTTGCAGGAAACTGTCCGGGCTATATTTAAATCCTTTTTCCTGTCTGCGTTTCGAATATAACTTAATCAAATCGCGGGCAATATCCTTGATTTTGGTCTTGGTACGGTCTTTTATTTTCTCCCATGCTCCTGTACCCAACTTACTGATACGGGGTTGCTCTCCTTCTTTACCTTTGTATTTGGAGATCTTATGCAACGAATGAATCGATACAAACACCACATCATCGTTCTGATAAATCAGCTTGATAACCTCTTGTGTCGTATTACCATTGGGAATACGTACCAATCCGGCAAACTTACCGATTCCATGGTCTATATGTACGACATAATCTCCCGGCTCAAACTGATTCAGTTCTTTCAGTGACAAAGCGACTTTTCCGCTACGTGCCTTATCACTGCGAAGATTATACTTATGAAAGCGGTCAAAAATCTGATGATCAGTAAAGATGCAACATTTTAGAGTATGGTCTACAAAACCTTCATGCAAAGTACGGTCTACCGGTTCAAAACTGATACGGTCTCCCCTTTCTTTAAAAATATCTCGCAAACGGTCTGTTTGCTTCATACTGTCCGAACAGATATAAAGCTTGTAATTACGCTGCAAATATTCCGTCAGCACAGAAGCCACCATATCAAAATTCTTATGAAAAATAGGTTGAATAGAAGTGTTAAATTCCAAAGTAGCCTGTGGTGTACCAGTAGGCTTATGCCCGAAATCCACTCGCTTAAACTCCAATGCCTTTACAGTAAACTCCGATCCATCCACTAGTTTCTTTTCCAGATTCATCAGTTCGGTCTGCTCTCCCTCGTAGGACGTTAGTGCCTGTGGGGAAAGAGCCTCATCACGCACCGTCTGGATACGTTCGCGAAGCCATAGAAAATCTTTTATAAAAAGTACCGTCTGACGTGGGATAAAGTCGAGGAAACAAATATCGCTTCCCGAAGCAGAAGCCAGTTCCGGCACAATACTTACGGTTGTTTTCTTTTCTGTAGACAACTGGGTTTCGACCTCAAATGTACGGATACTGTCTATTTCATCGCCAAAAAAGTCGATTCGATAAGGAAGTTCCGATGCAAACGAATAAACATCAAGAATACTTCCTCGCGTAGCAAACTGTCCCGGCTCGTACACATAATCTACATGTTCAAAGCCATACTCTACCAGCAGAGCCGTAATCTTATCAGTCTCGATGTGCTGTTCCACATCCAGTTTCAGCGTACGGTCGCTGAGATACTGGCACGATACCACTTTTTCCGCCAACGCATCCGGATAGGTCACGACAACCAAAGATTCCTGCTTTCCCAATCGGCTTAGCACCTCGGTTCTCAGAATCTCATTCGCCGCATCTTTCTGTCCGTACTTGATGGCACGCCGATACGAAGAAGGAAAAAACAAAATCTGCTCATCACCGTTTACCTGTACCAAATCATGATAAAAATACCCAGCCTCTTCTACATCATTTAAAATAAAGACATAGATACCAGGAGCCTTATCAAAGATTCCCGAAGCAAACAGAGAAGCACAAGAGGCGTGCATCCCCTTCAGATAAATAGTACGAATATCTTTATTGTCAAGTAATGACGTCAACCCTGCTACATTAGGGTGAGAAGCATAAATACGTTGAAGTTCCGCTATATTCATTGTTCCTTTTATAGATGTCGGCAAAATTACAAAAATATTGCTACATTTGCATCTACCTAATCAGACAATCAATATGTACAACGATATTATTCAATTTCTTGACGAACACCGGCTGAAAGAAGCCTTAACCCAACTACATGCTCTCACCTCAGAAGCCGAAGACTGGCAATTGCAATCGAAAGCAGAAAATCTGCAAACCACTTACGGATATATGTTGCAATACGCAGCACAGGGCATGCAAGACCCGGAACAGGGCAAGCTTTACGAACAGTTGCGACGGGCTGCATACGAACTGGCCGATCAGACAGAATTAGTACGAAAGACTCTGAAAGGAAACGGATATTTTGCAAATGCATTTCGCAATGCCCGTCGAAATCCGCATCCATCCTACAAAAACATCTGCATTCAACTGGAAGGAATCACTGAAGATTTTGGCATGGCAGAATTGAACTACATGCAAGATGAAAAACAATTGCAAGCAGCCCAACTCGACATCGCTACCCGACATGCAAATAGTACAGATACCCTGTTCTCCAAGGCATGGGTTTCTCTGCTTTGGGAAGAAAATGATTTCAACGAAGCCAATGAATTGATGCAGTCGCTTTTAGTACCAGTTCTCGATCTGGCTGTTATGATTAGTGGTGTAACCTTGAGCTTGCTTCAGTTGTTCGATCCCAAGAAGTTCCAATTCCTTCTCCAAACATACCAATCTCGTTCCGAACATCTCATTTCACAACGTGCTTTAATTGGTATAGCTCTTGTAGCCTACTATCAGGAAAAACGACTGGCTCTTTATCCTGAACTACAGGCAGCTCTTTCTCTTTTAAGTGACGATACTAAAGTTATAGAACAACTTACCACCATCCAGATTCTGTTCCTTCTTTCCCGTGAAACAGAAAAGATTGACAAAAAGATGAGAGAAGAAATCATCCCTAAGATGATGCGTAATACAAAAATGCAAAGTCCTGACTTCAAAATCGAAGACATTGAAGACCTGGAAGACAAGAATCCGGAGTGGGAAGAAGATTTAAATCAAGTACAAAAGAGTATACAAGAATTGGGTGAGTTACAAATGGAAGGAGCCGATACTTATATGGGAACTTTCGCCCAACTAAAGAGTTTCCCATTCTTCCGACAGATTGCTCATTGGTTTTATCCATTCGACCGACAAGTTCCGGATATCATCGCTTTGTTCAACTCAAACAAGATAGCAGAAAAATCAATGATCAATATCCTGCTCCAGTCGCCCATATTCTGCAACTCAGACAAATACTCTTTTTGTCTGGCTACTGTTGCCATGCCTGAATCTCAACTTCAAATGTTAGGTTCAGAATTACCCAAACACGATGATTTGGTATATGGAGACTTCGACAAACTGAACGCTAAAATCCAGAAAGCCGATAATACCGATACCAGCAGCCGACAATATATACACGACTTATATCGTTTCTACAAACTTTGGATGTACCGCAACGAACAGACTGATATCTTCAAAAACAAATTGGCTTTATGGAATTGTCAGGCACTCGCCCCACTTCTCCAGCAACAGGATACACTGAAGAAAATAGCCGGGCATCTGTTCTCCAAAGATTATATGGAAGAAGCAGCAGAACTTTATGAGAAACTAATCCGTACCGAACCGGATAATGCAGATTTATGGCAAAGACTGGGCTTTTCTTTACAGAAACAGAAGAAATATGCAGAAGCTGTCAAAGCTTATATGCAAGCCGATATACTTCGCCCGGACCATATTTGGACACTCAAGCATTTGGCACAATGCCATAAACGTATGCATGCGTACGAACAGGCACTGGAATACTTCAGAAAGGTAGAAGAGATGCAACCCGATAATCTCAATCTGCTGTTACAGATCGGACAATGTCTGGCAACTCTTCGTCTGTACGACAAAGCTCTGTCTTATTTCTTCAAAGTAGAATATCTGGAAAAAGCTCCGGAAAATGCACAACGAGCTATCGGATGGTGCTATTTCATGACTGGAGAATACGAAAAAGCATTGAATTTCTACCAAAAGCTGCTTCATTCAGCTTCCCCACAAACAAATGACTATCTGAATGCAGGACATGTATACACAGCCTTGCAGAACATTCCACAAGCTATCGAATGTTACCGAAAAGCCGAAAAACAATGTTCTACCCATGAGGAGTTTATCAAATTGTATTTGGCCGACAAGGAAGCACTGATTGAACAGCATATTCCGACAGAAACTATTTACCTGATGCCTGATTTGCTATAAAGCAATCTTTATAACTTGAACGATGAAGATAGCAATCGAAGAAAGCTGGGAAAAAGCCTTGCACGAAGAATTTGACAAGGCTTATTTTATCAATCTTATTTCTTTTGTAGAAGAAGAATACAGCAAATTCCACATCCTTCCCCAAAAGGAAGATCTGTTTAATGCATTTAATCATTGCCCGTTCGAGAACGTAAAGGTCGTTATTTTAGGACAAGACCCTTATCCCACT
Organism: Phocaeicola acetigenes; assembly: GCF_027529745.1. Taxonomy (NCBI): domain Bacteria; kingdom Pseudomonadati; phylum Bacteroidota; class Bacteroidia; order Bacteroidales; family Bacteroidaceae; genus Phocaeicola; species Phocaeicola acetigenes. The sequence continues at coordinate 173,404 of NZ_JAPZVM010000005.1, read as the reverse complement.
CCAGGACAAGCTTGTGGACTAGCTTTCTCCGTTCCTTCTATAACTCCCCAACCGCCCTCTTTAAGAAACATCTTTAAAGAGCTGGAAAAGGATTTAAACAAAACGGCTCCAGTATCTGGCTGTTTGGATAAATGGGCCAATCAAGGTGTTTTTCTCCTAAACTCTATTTTAACTGTTCGTAGCGGCCACCCCCAATCACATCGTAAAAAGGGTTGGGAAACATTTACCGATGCCACCATTAAAAAGCTGAGCGAACAAAGAGAACATTTAGTTTTTATGCTGTGGGGTAAATATGCCCAATCAAAAGCAAAATTGATAGACAAGCATACACATTTGATATTAACCGCTTCTCATCCCTCTCCTCGTTCTGCTCACCGTAGTTTTTTTGGATGCAGACATTTCAGTCAGACCAATGAGTATCTGAAAAGTCATCATCTGGCTGAGATTGATTGGTAACTTTAATATAATTTTCTTTTACAATGACAGAAAAACAGTTATTCGAACAGGTTCGATTTGACGAGGTAATGCTCGATACGGAATACAGCCAATGTACATTCCATGCATGCGACTTCTCTAAAACGAATCTTCAACGCAGCAGTTTTGATACATGTCGCTTTGAATCGTGCGACTTTAGTCTCACTAAGTTTGGACACGTGTTAAGAGATGTAGTATTCACAGACTGCCGCATGACTGGAGCCGAATTTACAGAATTAAACAAGTTTTCCAACGGACTGGTATTTGAGAAGAGCATGCTGAATTATGCCAACTTTGTGGGTATCAAGATACATAAAACCGTCTTTCGCGACTGCCTTCTACACGAAGCCTACTTCGACGACAGCGACCTGACCGCTTCATGCTTCGATCTGTGCGATTTGACTCGTGCTTCTTTTCATCGCACCAATCTGGAAAAGGTAGATTTCTTCTCATCTTTTCACTTCACCATTGATCCTACCCAATGTAAACTGAAAAAGACTATCTTTCCGGAAAGCGAATTAAGAGGATTGGTAGCTCATCTGAATATCATTATTAAATAATGAATCAGATTTCCTTTTCCATCATAATTACCGAAAAAAATCTATCATAGAGAATGCTCCTGCTAACTTATTCCATTTACCTGCATATCAAATAGTTCTTTTGTTGATATATTTATTTTGATACTCCAGTGGTTACTTCCACCGTCAAAAATAGATATTATATCTTCCGACAATTCGTTTTTATCTATTTCAATACCTTTACTTAAGTAAATATGAATGATAATTTTACCGTCTTCCGTTATATATCCAATATACTGACGTACATATTTTTTTAGTGTATTTTTATTAATAGGTGGTTTACAATGCGCTCTCTGATTGGATTTCACATAATCACTTCCGATACTGTCTTTCAAAATCTTTTCTGCTTGCGCAACATCCTCTAAACATGGTGTATAGCGGTTTGGTTCGGGTGGAAATCCCAGAACCGAATACTCTTTTGGAAATATATAACCCTTATATCCTTTTCCTTTCACATAAGCCACTTCCTGCGAGTAGATGTAACTGCATATAAATAAAGCTGTTACAATTACAAATATCTTTTTCATTGTCATAATGGTAATTAATTAGTAAAATCGCAGAACTACCACCCATATGATACATATACCCAGTACAAGTTCAACTATCATCTCCCAATAAAGGTCTGTAATTTAAAAATAATCATAATTTTCAAAAGCTCCGCATACTACTATCATTTTAAATGTATTATTTACGATTATTTATCCAATAATAAAACAATGGGATAACTATTATTTCAGCCAACACAGCAGGAAGAAAAATAAAATAAGACATTACATCAGTCTCGAAGTTCCATATTGCAAAAATAAAAAAAGACAATATGATGGTAATAAGATTATGTAAGATACAATATACAATTCTTTTTTGTTTCTTTCTTGGCTTCAATAAGTAATACAACAATACATCACTCACAATAAAGACAAAAGAACCTAAGAAACAAACTAATATAATTATATCAACAATTGTTTTCATAATTTATACCCTAAATACAGGAGAATTTCTGCCGCCATTCGGTAGCTTACCGACTGCCATACATAAAAATAATATAACCGCCTATCAAGGGTCGGACAACCCTCTGATAGGCGGCACAAGAGTCGTCCTACTCTGATTATTTACCAATACGACACAATGTAAAGCAGTCGATGTCCGGTGCCCAGCAGTACGCACTACCCATACGTACTACATTATATCCCGCATTCAGTGTTACAGGAAGGGTGATTCGGGAAATCCCTTTCTCCGTATCAGTTTCCAAATCAGTCAGTAAGGTCTTCTTTCCGTTTACTTCTACTTCCAGTTTACGATATTTTCCAGGCACATAAGAAACAGTCATTTCGTATTGTCCCCCCCTTTCACTATACACCTCACTCCATTCGGCATAATTTTCCGTACTACCTCCCACGTAGCTCACCGTCATACCCTCCGAAGCACCTTCTACCGGAGTATAAGCTACAGTTTTAGGATGCTTGGCCAAATCGTTAAAGCAAGGCAGATAAGCCCATTCAGCCTCATATACAGTAGGCTCAAGACGTGTTTCACCTTCTACCCGCAAAATCTTCACACTATGTGCCGGCAAAGTATAGACCAGTGCCCCTTTCAGTGTTCCTTCCGAACGGCGCTTCACCAAATCTCGTACTTTCAACTTCCCTCCTAATTCGAGAACCGAAGCAGGCACCGAAAAATGACACAACGTATCCGAAGGATTATAAAGCGCCACCGCACGCGCTGTTCCCCGCTTTTGTTCAATGTCTTTTACCAGTACATATCCATTCCCCTCATGCTGAACCACATAGGCTTGCAGGCCCAGCGGATCTTGATTCAAGGCGATAAGTTCCTTATTTTTCAGAAGTTCTAATGATGCTGCCGGAATAGTAGTCATGTCACACCCTATCAGCAATGGAGAACTCATGATACACCACATCCCGAAATGCACCTCTTCTTCTTCAGGCTTCAACCCACGCCCTATCTCCAGCATGTCCATATCGTTGTAATGTCCTCCTCCCGCATAAGCAGAAAGATACAGATTCTTACGTATAATATCGCGTACCGACCACCAGTTTGGAGTAATATCCGAACTGATACGCCATGAGCGGGCTATCTCTTTCACCCAGGTACCCGGATAAGCCCAACGGCAAATATTAACCGATACTTTGTGGCGGGCCACTTCTTCAATGGCCTTACAGATTTCTGTATAACGCTTCTGCTCTTCCAGTGCCAACTCCTGTCCGGCTCCGCAATAATCAATCTTGATAAAGTCGAATTCCCATTCATTGAACATCAGATCCGCATCCTGACGCTCGTGTCCATAAAGTCCTACATTGATACCGTTCACATCATTGTCCCAGATAGAGCCACAGGTATTACTACCGGCATCCGAATAGGTCCCTGCCTTGAAGCCCAGCGAATGAATATAATCCACTATACCTTTCATTCCATTGGGAAAACGCTGCGGATGTGTATGCAAGCGTCCCGTTTCATCGCGATAGCCAAAGAAGCCATCATCTATATTGATAAAACGGTAACCCACTTCCTTCAGTCCCGAAGCAGCCATGGCATCGGCCTGTTTACGTATAAGTTCCTCGTTAATATTGACACGATATGTATTCCACGAACTCCATCCCATAAGCGGAGTCTCTACCTGTTGTGCTTGAACAAGAACCGGCATAAAAGCCAGTCCTATCCCACAAACTGCCCGACAGCAACTGCTGATAAGTCTTATTTTTTTCATAGTATTACTCTTTCTTCCGGCAAATATACGACTATATCTGTTTTATCGCTATATTTGTCCCTATAAAATAAAAAACAGAAGATGGCAACAAGCGACAGTATAGTAATTATTCCTACTTACAACGAAAAGGAAAACATTGAGAACATCATCCGTGCAGTGTTCGGACTGGAAAAAGTATTTCACATTCTGATTATAGAAGACAACTCACCGGACGGAACCGCCGATATTGTCCGCCGTCTGCAAAAAGAATTTCCCGAACGTCTGTTCATGGTAGAGCGTAAAGGCAAACAAGGTTTGGGCACCGCATATATTGCCGGATTCAAATGGGCTATTGCACACGATTATGCATACATTTTCGAAATGGATGCTGATTTCAGTCATAACCCCAACGACCTGCCGCGTTTGTACAAGGCTTGCCACGACGAAGGTGGTGATGTAGCCATCGGCTCCCGCTATGTGAGTGGAGTGAATGTGGTAAACTGGCCGATGGGCCGTGTGCTGATGTCGTACTTTGCCTCAAAATATGTACGCATCGTCACAGGTATTCCCATTCACGATACCACTGCAGGATTCAAATGCTACCGTCGCGAAGTGCTTGAAACAATTCCATTGGACAAGATACGCTTTAAAGGCTATGCCTTCCAGATTGAGATGAAGTTTACTGCCTACAAGTGCGGATTTAAAATTATCGAAGTACCAGTGATCTTCATCAATCGCGAGTTAGGTACATCCAAGATGAACAGCAGCATTTTCGGAGAAGCCGTATTCGGTGTCATCCGCCTGAAATGGAACAGTTGGTTTAAGAAATATCCTCAAAAGAAAAATTCATAATGAAACGTACCCTCATACATCACGCCATTATTGTAAACGAAGGCAAGAAGTTTGCCGGTTCTGTAGTAATAGAAGGAGAACAGATAGCCGAAGTAATTGCAGGTGATGCACGTCCTGCACAGGCCTGCGACGAAGAAATCGACGCCAAAGGCTGTTACCTGATACCGGGTGTCATAGACGACCATGTACACTTTCGCGATCCGGGCCTGACGCATAAGGCAGATATGTCGACCGAAACAGCGGCAGCAGCGGCCGGAGGCGTCACCTCGTTTATGGATATGCCCAACTGCAACCCACAGACAACTACGCTGGAAGCCTTGAATGCCAAGTTTGCCGATGCCGCTCACAAGTGTATCGTAAACTACTCTTTCTACTTTGGGGCAACCAACAACAATGCCGACCAGTTGTCTCAGTTGGATAAGACGCATGTATGTGGAGTGAAGCTGTTCATGGGAGCCAGTACAGGAAATATGCTGGTAGACCGCATGGAGTCGCTGCGAAAGATTTTCTCCGAAGCAGGTATGCTGATTGCGACTCATTGTGAAGACCAGAATATCATCCGCCAGAACACGGAATATTATAAAGAGAAATACGGTGAAGATCTCGATATTACTTATCACCCGCTGATTCGCAGTGAAGAAGCCTGCTATCATTCTTCTGCACTGGCCGTACAATTGGCCAAGGAAACAAATGCACGCTTACATATTCTGCACATCAGTACTGCCAGAGAACTGGAACTTTTCGAAGACAAACCGATTGCAGAAAAACGCATCACAGCCGAAGCCTGCGTATCGCACCTGTTCTTCTGCGATGAAGACTACAAAACATTGGGAGCACGCATCAAATGCAATCCCAGCATCAAAACTGCACACGACCGTGATGCACTCCGCCAGGCATTGACAACCAACCGTATCGATGTCATCGGCACCGACCATGCCCCACATCTGCTCCGTGAAAAAGAAGGAGGAGCCTTGAAAGCTGTATCCGGTATGCCTACATTACAGTTCTCATTGGTCAGCATCTTCGAACTGGTACATCAAGGTGTACTCACTGTAGAACAACTGGTACAAAAGATGTGTCATGCCCCAGCCGAACTGTATCAGATAGCCGGACGTGGATACATCCGCCCTGGTTATAAGGCCGATCTGGTACTAGTCAATCCGGAAAGTGAATGGACAGTAACCCCGGAGTGTATCCTTAGCAAATGTGCATGGAGCCCGATGGAAGGACAATGTTTCCATGCACAGGTAGAGAAAACATTCGTCAACGGTACTGTTGTATACGAGAATGGAAAAGTAAATACAGCACACCGTGGACAAGCATTGACGTTCGACCGATAAGCCATCATAATTTATGCAGACAGATATCACTGTAGTAACATACGATATTCACGACCTTACCGAATACATCAACTGGATTTATTTTTTCCATGCATGGGGATTCCAGCCACGCTTTGCAGCTATTGCTGATATCCACGGATGTGACTCCTGCCGTGCCGGATGGCTGGCTTCTTTTCCCGAGAATGAACGTGCCAAGGCTGCAGAAGCCATGCAACTGCATAAGGAAGCCAACCGAATGCTGAATGCAGTAGACGGACGTTTCAAGGTATATGCGGTATATCGTCTGATGGATGCCAATGCCGACGGTGACAATCTGCTCCTGAATGGTACACGCTTCCCGTTGCTGCGCCAGCAGACACGCATTAAGCCGGAAGACCCGTTCCTGTGTCTGAGCGATTTTGTACGCCCGCTTGCATCGGGTATCACTGATACAGTGGGAGGATTTGCCACAACCATAGACGAGTGCATGGAAGAGGAGTTCAAGGAAGACGACTACAAGCATCTTCTTATCAAGACACTGGGCGAACGACTGGCAGAAGCAGCAGCCGAAAAGATACACGAAACCATACGCAAAGAAGTTTGGGGATATGCCAAAGACGAACAACTTACCATGAAACAATTGCTCAACGAAGACTATCAGGGTATCCGTCCGGCAGTGGGTTATCCCTCACTTCCCGATATATCCGTCAGCTATCTGCTTGATGAATTGATTGACATGAAACGAATTGGTATTCGTCTTACGGAAAACGGTATGATGCAACCGCACGCTTCGGTATGCGGACTGATGTTTGCACATCCGGCCTCCCGTTATTTTGCCGTGGGGAAAATTGACGAAGACCAACTGGCAGACTATGCAAAACGGAGAAATATTCCCATCGGACAAATCAGAAAATATCTGACCGCAAACCTACAATATTAACCTTGTATAAAGACCAAACATGATACTGCTAAGAGTTACCATATTCTTCCTTTTGTTACTGCTTCTGCCAGACTGGTACATTTATAAAACATACCTGAAACCGCTTGGCCGTAAAAGCTGGAACCGCTTGTGGTGGACTCCTACTGTTCTGTTGCTGGCAGCTTTAGCGGCATTCCTTATCGGAGGTGAAGCGTTGCACAGTTATCTGGGAATTTATCTGGTAACAGTAATCTGCATCAGTGTACCCAAAGCATTTTTTGCCCTTCTGGCCTGGCCGGTACGATTGCTTCGGAAACGCTTTACAAGCTCTCCCATAGAAATCCCCGGACTTTGCATTCCCAGCTTACTGCTGTTTGGCTATCTGCTGTTTGGTGCCATCAAAGGAAAAGAACATTTCCAGGTAAGGGAGGTTACATTCTCCTCTCCCGATTTGCCTGAAGCATTCGACGGATACCGCGTTCTACAGATTTCCGACTTGCATGTAGGAAGCTGGAAAGGAAATGCGACAGCCATGCAGCGTGCCATCGACTTGTGCAATGCACAACAGGCAGACCTTGCTGTATTTACCGGAGATTTGGTCAACAGCCGTGCCAGTGAAATGGAAGAGTTCATACCGGTTCTTTCCCAACTTCACGCCAAAGATGGCGTGTATTCTGTGTTGGGAAACCATGACTATGCGACCTATGTGAAATGGAACAGTGAAGCAGAACGACTGGCCAATATTGATACCTTGATAGCCAGACAGAACGGAATGGGATGGCAGATGCTGATGAATGAACATGTCAACTTATACCGCGGCAACGACTCGATAGCACTTGTAGGAGTAGAAAACAGTGGTAATCCGCCTTTTCCGAACAAAGGCGATCTGCCCAAAGCAATGAAAGGTACGGAGGGAATGTTCAAGGTACTGCTGAGCCATGATCCGACTCACTGGCGACGCGAGGTACTCCCTAAAACAGATATCCAACTGATGCTTGCCGGACATACACACGATATGCAATTCCGCATTTTCGGCTTTTCGGCTTCCCGTTTCTTCTATCCGGAGCATAACGGGCTATATCGGGAAGGAAACCGGGGATTGTATGTCAACATCGGATTGGGATACGTACTCTTCCCGATGCGCTTGGGAGCCTGGCCCGAAATAACTGTTCTTACGTTACGAAAAAAATAATCATTACATAAAAACATTATCGAATATGAGATTGCTATACATTATCTATCAAATCTGTATCGGACTGCCGATTTTCCTCGTGCTGACCATCCTGACTGCACTGACTACCATGGTGGGCTGCTGGTTAGGAAACGGACACTTCTGGGGATATTATCCCGGTAAAATATGGTCGCAACTGACCTGTTATCTGTTTTTACTTCCGGTAAAAGTAACCGGATGGGAACACATCGACCACAAGACTTCGTATGTATTCGTTGCAAACCATCAGGGAGCATTCGACATCTTTCTGGTGTATGGCTTCCTGAAACGTAACTTCAAGTGGATGATGAAAAAAAGTCTGCGGAAAATACCTTTCGTAGGAAAAGCATGCGAATCGGCCGGATTCATCTTTGTAGACAAATCCAGTCCACGCAAAGTGTACGAAACCATTAAACATGCACAAAGTGTGTTGCAGGGAGGTACTTCGCTGGTAGTATTCCCTGAAGGAGCACGAACCTTTACCGGACATATGGCCGACTTTAAAAAAGGAGCCTTCCAGCTGGCCGACCAGTTACAGCTTCCTGTAGTACCACTGACTATCGACGGTTCGTTCGAAATCCTGCCTCGCACAGGTAAACTGCTTTCCTGGCATCGGATGAAACTCACTATCCATAAACCGATATACCCTATCGGTAAAGGAAACGATAATCTGAAAATGCTGATGGAAGAATCGTACAAGGAAATAGAAAAGGATCTTCCTGAAAAATACAAAGGCAAAGTAAAGAATCCAGATCAATAAACACTGGATTTCCGGATAAAAACAAAGTCGTTAAAGAGAATTGAATGCTGTCGGCATGACATTTACACTCTCTTTAACGACTTTGCTGTTTCAGCAGGTTTCCGTCCCTCTCGCTCCGACTTATTCCGGATCCAATTCGTGAGCCGACGGCAATTGCTTCCATCCCTCTCCAAATGTATCGTACGCATCGGTCACTACCACAAACGCACGCGGATCGGCCTCTTTTATCTTCAATTTCAAACCGGCTACTTCCTTATAACTGACTACCATGAAAATCATCTCCTTATCCTCCCGTGTGTAAAGTCCACTACTTTTGATATAGGTAGCTGTACGGTCCAAGTCCTCCAGAATATACCGGCGAAGCTCTGGCAGATTCTTGTTGCTGATAATAAAAATCAATTTGTCGTTTTTCTCTCCATTAATGACATAAGCGATGACACGTGAAATCACGAATATGGATATCAGTGAGTAAAAAGACAAATGCCACGAAGGCTGGGTAGAATCATTGGCACTTCCTATTCCGAACCCTATGACCAACAACCCGAAACATACTACCGTAGCATCGACCAGCAGAATTGCCCGGGAAAAACGTATGTGGCAATATTTCTGAAGCAACATGCCAACAATATCACTGCCTCCTGTGGTAGCCTGATTGCGGATTACAATCCCCGTACCTATTCCAATTACCGTAGCTCCAATGATACTTGTCAGCATCAGGTGCTCGGACATATTCATTGTGCCACCCAAAAGCTGTGTCGGGTCCAGGCGTTCCAGTGCTTCCTGGGTAGGATAGACAAAACGCGACACAATATTCATCAGCAAAGGAGTAATCAGTGCCGCCGCTATGGTGCGTGTTCCCAGTTTTGCTCCCAGCAAAATAACCGAAAGAATGAGCAAGGGTATATCAAACATATAACCGAACGTACCGACCTGAATGGAAGGAAAGAGGTTGTGCAACACGATACTTGCCCCGTACACACCTCCCGGAACAATATTATAGGGATTAATAAAGAATACAAAACCTGCGGCCAGAATGGTACATCCTAAAAGGATACTTGCCCATGCATAGATTGTCTTTTTCATACTACTATCTTATTTTTATTCAGCAAATATACAAAATTTCAGTTAAACCAGCCTTGTTTCATGCCAAAATGTCGGTCTGTGTCAGTCTTTTTCCGCGTATAACAGTAAACAAAGTTTACAAAAGTTTAATATCTGCCTGCGATAGTTTAAGAAGGTTTTCAAAGGGTTAAATAGCTCCTTTCCCTATCTGACAAAAAGGCTTGCTGGTATACTCTTTGCTTACATGTAAGTGACCGCAGGTTGAAAGACCTACGGGAAGAAAAGATAAAAATAAACAACTTAATTATAGGAGATTACAACTATGATGCCGATTAGAAAGTACAACAATCAGAATTGGTTACCGAGTATTTTTAATGATTTCTTTGACAACGACTGGATGGTAAAAGCCAATGCTACCGCTCCTGCCATTAATGTGATAGAAAGCAATACGGATTACAAGGTAGAAGTAGCAGCTCCAGGTATGACTAAAGAAGATTTCAATATCCATCTCACCGACAATAATGAGTTGGTGATCAGCATGGAGAAGAAGAACGAAACCAAGGAAGAGGATAAAGAAAACAAGAAATACTTGCGGAGAGAATTCTCATACTCCAAATTCGAACAGGCTTTGGTTCTTCCGGACGATGTAGAAAAAGAAAAGATCTCAGCCAACGTCAACGACGGTGTATTGAGCATCGTTTTGCCGAAACAGACAGCCGAAGAAAAAGCAAAAGTAAACAGAGTCATTGAGATTCATTAAACAAATAGTAACCTAACTTTTAATCCTCTTTCCCTCTCTACCCAGACAGGAAAGGGGATTTTTTATTGAATTCATCCGAAAAAACAATATACATATGTCATTCATCGATTATTATAAAGTATTGGGTGTAGACAAAAATGCCACACAGGAGGAAATTAAAAAAGCCTTCCGTAAACTGGCACGTCAATACCATCCGGACCTGAATCCGAACGACGAATCCGCCAAGGATAAGTTCCAGCAAATCAATGAGGCGAATGAGGTATTAAGTGATCCGGAAAAACGAAAGAAATACGATGCTTACGGTGAAAACTGGAAGCATGCAGAAGAATTTGAAGCACAACAGCGCCAGTATCAGGCTCAGCAGGGAAACCGCAGCCAATATTGGTACAGTGGAAATGGAAGCGATTTTACTTCCGGATTCGGAAGGAATGCAAGTGGGTTCTCCGATTTTTTCGAAGAGCTGTTCGGACATGGCGCAGCTCATTTCAGCACTCATCCTATGCAAGGAGAGGACATCCATGCGCACATGCCATTAAGCCTTCGTGAAGCGGCTGTTACTCATAAACAGACTTTCAGTATCAACGGACAAAATATACGTATCACCGTTCCTGCCGGAGTAAAAGACGGACAGACTATCCGCTTGAAAGGATATGGAGAAAAAGGAGCCAACAACGCCCCGAACGGTGATTTGTACATCACGTTCCAGATAGCAGACGATCCGTCATTCCGACGGGAAGGAGATGATTTGTATACCGATGTACAGATAGATCTTTATACAGCCGTACTGGGAGGTGAAGTACTGGTTCACACACTGAACGGACAAGTCAGACTGAAAGTAAAACCGGGTACACAGAACAATACAAAGGTACGGTTACGTCAGCAAGGATTCCCGGTATACAAAGAGAACCGTTGTGGCGACCTGATTGTAAATTACCAGGTTACAATTCCTTCTCAGCTTACCGAAAAACAAAAAGACTTGTTCCGCCAGCTTCAAAACAGCTGACACGACAAGTCCTTTGCTTAAAGTTCTACATATTGCTATACAACCCGTACGATACTGGTTTTCCGGCGCAGCGTAACCTGTATCCTGTTTCATCCGACGACGTCGGCTGTACAATCGGCGGCGTTGACTCTACAATCGACGACAACGATTGTACAGCCGACGTCGCCGATTGTAGTATAATACAGTTTCTATCCCCTTCTATTGATTATTCTTTATCACGGTCTGGCGAAAAGCGGACAGGATCATTATATTGCTCCTGCAACTGAAGCAACTGTTGTTTCAAGTCGGCTACAACGGCTTCGTATTCTTTCTGCCCGTACAGATTATGGAGTTCTTGCGGGTCGTTCTGCAAATCGTACAATTCCCACACATCTATATCATTGTAGAAATGAATCAGTTTGTAACGGTCGGTACGTACACCGTAATGGCGTTTTACCATGTGTTCGGCCGGATATTCGTAGAAGTGATAGTAAAGGGCCTTCCGCCAGTCTTTGGGATGCTCACCCCGAAGCAACGGAAGCATAGACTGCCCGTGAATGTCCGACGGCACTTCTACTCCAGCCAGTTCGAGAAAGGTCGGTGCATAGTCGATGTTCTGTACCAGTTCTGTAACATCACCTCTGCGGTCGAAGCCGGCAGGCAGACGCATAATAAGTGGAGTATGCATGGATTCTTCGTACATAAAACGCTTGTCGAACCAGCCATGCTCACCCATATAGAATCCCTGGTCGGAAGTGTAGACTACCAGTGTATTATCCAACAAACCCTTTTCTTTCAAATAATCGAGCACACGGCCCACGTTCTCGTCAAGCGATTTCACAGTCTTCATATAGTCGCGCATATAACGCTGGAACTTCCATTCTGCAAGTTCTTTTCCCTGCGGATTTTTCTTGTAGAAATCTTCGATTACCGGACCATAGAACTTATCCCATGCCGCACGCTGGGCCTCATCCATACGACCGAGGAATCTTTCGTACATTGTCTTCAGACGGGACTGTTTGTCCGGACGCAGCATCTTGAGGTCGTAAATCATATCCATATCTTTCACAATACTCATTTCCTGGGCTGCAGCAGCCGGACGGCCTTCGTAATCGTCGAAGAAAGTTTCGGGCAGCGGGAAGGTCTTGTCTTCATACAGATTCAGATGACAGGTATCTGCCATCCAGTTGCGGTGAATCGCTTTATGATGGATGAGCAGACAGAAAGGTTTCGACTTGTCGCGTCCGTTTTCCATCCAGTCGATGGCATCATCGGTTATCAGGTTGGTAATATACCCGTGACGATGAACCGTATCGTTGTTTTGTGTAATGAAATCCGGATTGTAATAGTCGCCTTGTCCCGGCACAATCTCCCAATAATTGAAACCGGTAGGAAGACTTTCGAGATGCCATTTACCGACTAAGGCAGTCTGATAACCTGCCTTCTGCAACAGCTTCGGGAAAGTTTGCTGGGCAGAATCGAACACACAGGTCGTATTGTCGTAAAACTTATTGGCACACGAATGTTTGCCGGTAATCATACATGCACGACTCGGACCACTCAGTGAATTGGCTACAAAGCTATTGGTAAAACGGACTCCATCTGCCGCAATACGGTCCAGATTGGGGGTTTCCATATAGCGCGTGTCATAGCAACTCATCATCTGGGCCGTATGATCGTCGGTCATGATGTAAACGATATTATATTTTTTCTGTTCTTCCTGCTTCTGCTGACAGGAAGAAGCTACAGCACTCAACGCAGCAAATCCTGCCACTGAATAAAACAAACTTGTATTCTTCATCTTAAATCATTTATTATAGAAGGTATTTTTTTAATATAAAGGAAGTCCATAGCGTCCGTCTACGATATCTTCCAGCTTTTCACTCATCACTTTCAGTATTTCCGGATACTGAGTCGCCACATTGTGCTTCTCCTGAGGATCTTGCTTCAGATTATACAACTGAGGTTCTTTACTGTTTCCCAGTTCGATGTTTACATTATACTCATACGCTGCACCTCCACCCGGACGGATGTATTTCCACTCTCCGGAAAGTAAAGAAAGATTGTTGGCTGCATTTTGGGTAACCAGTGTTTCACGTCCAATTTTATCCTTGCCTGTCCATGCATCCAGCTGTGGCCGACTGTCGGGAGCTGCACCTTGGGGGATATCCGCTCCAACTACTTTTGCCAAAGTAGCCATCCAGTCTATCTGGCTGACCAAAGCATCGGAAACCTGTCCGGACTTAATCTGAGCCGGCCAGCTCCAGATACAGGGGACACGGGTTCCGGCTTCGTAGGCACTATACTTTCCTCCTCTGTATATTCCTCCCGGCTTATGATTGCCCAACAATTCTACCGCCTGGTCTTTATATCCATCGTCTACTACCGGACCATTGTCGCTCGAAAGAATGACCAAAGTGTTTTCATCCAGTCCCAAACGCTGTAAAGCATCGAGTACCTGCCCTACCGTCCAGTCGAATTCAAGCAGGCAGTCGCCACGAGGCCCCATTCCACTCTTACCGGCAAACTGCTCTCCCGGTACACGGGGAACATGGGCATCTTGTGTAGCCAGATAAAGAAAAAATGGTTTATCTTTCTGCTGTTCGATAAAGCGGATGGCCTTCTCGGTCAAGGTTTCTGCAATTTTCTCGTCTTTCCAAAGTGCTTTCTTTCCCCCTTTCATATAGCCGATACGGGAAATTCCGTTCACAATGGTCATATCGTGCCCGTGCGACGGATGCATACGCAACATTTCAGGGTGTTCTTTTCCGGTAGGTTCACCGGGGAAATTGGCTTCGTAACTGACTTCTATCGGATCCGAAGGGTCCAGATTGTCTACCCGGTCATTTTCTACAAACACACAAGGAACACGGTCGCCTGTAGCAGCCATAATATACGAATAATCGAATCCCAAATCGCGTACACCGGGAGTAAGGGTTTCATTCCAGTTTTGTGTACCTTGCTTATCTCCTAAGCCTAAATGCCATTTACCGACTACTCCGGTCGTATATCCTACACTTTTGAAAAGATCAGCCATCGTATAACGTTCCGGACGGATAATCATACCGGCATTACCGGCAGCAATTCCGGTCCCCTGCCGACGCCACGCATATTCCCCTGTCAGCATGGCATAGCGAGAAGGCGTACTGGTAGCTGCTGCAGCATGCGCATTGGTAAAACGGATACCGTTTGCAGCCAAACGTTCCACATGTGGAGTATGAATAGTAGTCGCTCCGTTACAGCTTAAATCACCGTAACCAATATCATCGGCATAAATAAATACCACATTCGGTCTGTCGGACCCTCGATTGGCTCCATATACATTGGCTACTGTAGCCATAATAGTCATAGGAAGTAAATAAGAATATTTCTTCATAGATTGTTTTTTAAAGTAAAACAAAGAGAATTGTATCACTAAACACAGATAGGGATACAATAATAGCTATCGGAAAATCCGCGCTAAAATACGAATTATTCCCGATAACAAAAGGATGTAGGTCTGTTTATTTATTCTTTCGGAATAGTGAGTTGGAGCAGCTCTTCCATATTTCCATTGAATACATTCAAGTCTACCGATTCATCGATTCCCGGCAATGTTCCCACATCGGTATGCTGCCAGAACTTCCACTGCCCTTTGTATTCCACTGAATCTACATAATAATGGGCTATCCAATATGGATATGAATCGAATATCGAATCGTTGAGATAACGGTTCTTGAACTTATAAGAAGTATAAAGAATAGGCTTTACATGATAATGTTTCTCAATCTTGTCAAGCCATATTTTCAAATCGCGACGTAGCTTGGGAACGTCCTTGCTGCGTGTTTCAATATCAAGAACAGGAGGTAAATCTCCGGGTTCAAGTTTTACCGAACGGATAAAGAAATCGGCCTGACGGGCTGCATCGGTCTTTGGATTATAAAAATGATAAGCACCGCGAATAAAGCCATACTGACGGGCCATATCGAAATTGCGTACGAAAGCTGTATCACTGAAATCGCCTCCTTCGGAAGCTTTCATAAAGACAAAACGAACGGGGAAAGGAGTTTGTTGGGTTTTATGTAATTCTTCCCAATCTATTTTCCCCTGATGATGTGATACATCGAACCCATGTACGCTATATCCTTGAGGCAAACATACACCATAGGCTTTCACACCATAACAAGGTTTCCACCGGTAAGTATAGGGACGAATGAAAAAGTAATAAAAGACAATCACAAACAAAGCAGCAGACACTCCCAGAATCACATACTTCAGCCACAAGGGAATAGAAGAATATTCAGAGTCTTTCTTCTTTTTCCGGTTTCCTGAAGCAGCAGATTTGGAGCGTACAGTCTTTGTGCGCTTTTGTTTCACTGTCTTACGCGTTTTATTTACCACCTGTATGGGCGGTTCTTTCACCATATCGTCTCTTTTTTTACATTTAAAAATGTCATCCCGAACAAGAGGAAATACATCCGGCACGCATCGCATGCCCTGTCTCCCCATGTTCAGAATGACATTACTTATTTATTTCGCTATCAGAAACAATTCTTATTTAGCTTGTTCCAACTGCAAAGTCTTAGTCGGCTGGTCGCAAACTTCTGTAGGACCGAAGTACTGGATAGGACCCGGATATACATAAGCAGTTTCCTTAGCCCAAGTTTCACGCTGTGCAGCGAAAGCCTTGAATGGAGCACCATCCAATTTAACCAATGCTTTCTGGATAACTGGTTTCATTTCGCCGTGACGACGTTCCATGTTCATCATCATTGTGATAGGCACACCACCTGCAATCCATTCTTCAGCAGGAGCAGTTGTGTTGCGTACAGATGACATATAACCAGTCTTACCAGCAGCCATCAACATAGAAGCTGTGTAACCCAATGCATAGCAGTAGTCAGCATCGAAGTTAGAAGGAGCAGCACAACGACCTTCGTAACCGAAGAAGTGGTGCTGAGCAGCAAACTTACCTACGTATTTACCTTCTTCTTTCCATGCAGCCAACTTAGTAGCAACCATTTCAGACAACAGTTTTTCAGTTTCGATCAAAGAAACCTGTACGTTTCCGTGTGGGTCACGATCCAAAGACAACTGACGAGCTACACCTTCTGGCAGAGAAGCGTAGATAGCAGAGTTAGCCGGAGACAACTTGCTGATGATGTATTCACGCTGTTTAGAACGTTTGATGTTGTTGAATTCTTCACCATTGTGAGCCAAGAAGTCGTTCAATTCAGCAATCAAGCTCTTCATAGCCGGAATGAATTCGATCAAACCTTCCGGAATCAATACTGTACCGAAGTTGTTGCCAGCAGCAGCACGGTCAGCTACTACCTGAGCGATGTAAGTCACTACATCGTCCAAAGACATATTCTTAGCTTCAACTTCTTCAGAGATGATACATACGTTAGGCTGAACCTGCAAAGCACATTCCAATGCAATGTGAGAAGCTGAACGACCCATCAACTTGATGAAGTGCCAGTATTTGCGTGCTGAGTTACAGTCGCGCTGGATGTTACCGATTACTTCAGCGTAAGTCTTACAAGCAGTATCGAAACCGAATGAAGTTTCAATCATATCGTTCTTCAAGTCACCGTCGATAGTCTTAGGACAACCGATTACCTGTACACCATAGTTCTTAGCTGCATAGTATTCAGCCAATACACAAGCGTTAGTATTAGAGTCGTCACCACCGATAATAACCAAAGCTTTGATACCCAGCTCTTTCAAGATTTCATAACCTTTTTCGAACTGTTCTTCTTTTTCCAATTTAGTACGGCCAGAACCAATGATATCGAAACCACCAGTGTTACGGTATTCATCGATAATGTCAGAAGTCAATTCAATATATTTGTGATCAACCAAACCGCCAGGACCCAAGATGAAACCGTACAGTTTGTTAGCTGGATTCAATTTCTTGATACCATCGAACAAACCAGAGATTACGTTGTGTCCGCCCGGAGCCTGACCACCAGACAAGATTACACCTACATTCATAGGAGCATGTTCAGTAGCTTCACCTTCTACAAACTTGATCAACGGCATACCGTAAGTATTCGGGAACAAAGCTTTAATAGCTTCCTGGTCAGCTACAGACTGAGTCGGTTCTCCTTCCTGTACCTTTACTGCACCTTTCAGCGCTTTAGGCAATTTAGGCTGATAAGCAGCTCTTGCAATTTGTAATGCACTTTTTGTCATAATTGTATTATTATATAATAAGATGTAAATAATTCTACGTCTGTGCAAATTTCGTGTTTTTTTCGGAAATATAAAAGAATCCGAAGAACTTTTCTTCAATTCAAAAAAGCCGTTACAAAGGTTTCCTGCCGAAGACATTTTATATCCTCTTTATCCCTACATCATACAAAATCAGAATAACAATCAGATTCTTTCCTGCTACATACCGTCTCCAATTATAAAAGCACATGGAAAATACAAGCATATAAAACTGTAATTAATAGGAATTGTCGAGCAAAAAGGTTATCTTTACCCCCGAAACAAACTTATTATAAACTTCTAAAAACTTACAACTATGGCTAATAGAAGAAACTTAAAGAAAAATGTTAACTATATCTCAGACCTGGTAGCAGGCTTATGTATCGTAGAAAGCATGAATGCAAAAGAAGAAAACAGAGAAGCAATCAGCCAGCTGTTTTTGCAAATCGTAAACTTAAGAAGAGATATCATCAGCCGTATCAGCCATACTGAACCGGGAAGTGTAAAGGTATTCTACAAGAAACTGAAAAGCGACTTCAATACAGAAGTGGAAGCAATATTCAAAAAATTAGAAGAATTGGGTAAATAATACGAATGAAACAAACTATTTGCCGGTTTATCTACCAAAAAGTGTTAGGCTGGAAAGCTGAAGTCAATGTTCCGGACTTCGACAAGTGTATTATCTGCGCAGCTCCTCATACCACCAATTGGGACTTGTTCATCGGCAAGCTTTTCATTAGCTCGATAGGGCGTGAATCCGGCTTTATGATGAAGAAAGAATGGTTTTTCTTTCCTTTGGGAATTCTGTTCCGATGGATGGGGGGAATACCTGTACACCGCAGCAAACGCACTTCGATGGTAGATCAGATTATCCAACAAATAAAAAAGAGCGAAAAGTTTCATTTAGCAATTACACCGGAAGGAACACGTTCTGCAAATCCAGAATGGAAAAAAGGCTTTTACTACATTGCATTAGGAGCTCAGATCCCCATTGTCCTGATTGGTATCGACTACGAGAAAAAATGTATTTCTGCTAATAAATACTTGATTCCAAGTGGAGATATTGAGAAAGACATGCGAGAAATAAAACTCTACTTCAAGCATTTTAAAGGTAAGCATCCGGAGAAATTTGCATTAGGTGAAATTTAACTTGTTCATCCGTACACTAACTTAAAAACTGAAAAGTCATGTACACAATACAAGCCAATCCATCGGGTACACGTTCCATCGAGGTATCGGATGCCCATCTGCAGACCATCGAGAAGTATTCTCTGTTCCAACAGTTGATAGACAGCAATGGTATTGTAGACGAAAGCGTGCTCGACAAATTAAAACTGAACATACGTTCTCTGATTTCATCAATGGAAGGAAACAGCAAGGATTTGCTGGACTTATGCATTGATGTAATTTACCATAACAATATGAAAGCATTCGGCTTACACCAACTGATTATGCTTTATATTAAATGGGAAGAAGAAAAGGAAGACAATAATACTGCTTCTGCCACAGAGTAAAAGAAATACAAAAAGATTAAGGAGTTAAGAAAAACAAGCAGTCAGAAAAGAAAAGAGAAACACACAGTGAGACCAATACATGGCACAAAGCAATGTATCGGGAAATCCAGTTGTTCACCTCCTTGCTTTTTGACTACTTCAAATTCTTAACTCCTTAATTGCTGAAAAGATATTCAGGATATTCATCAACCTTCAAACAATCAAAACATTGAAAGAGTATAAGCTAACCGACTGGTTGCCTACAACCAAAAAAGAAATAGAGCTAAGAGGATGGACAGAACTCGATGTCATCCTGTTCAGTGGAGATGCTTACGTAGACCATCCGTCGTTCGGAGCAGCAGTTATCGGAAGAATGCTGGAATCGCAGGGACTGCGTGTAGCCATTGTACCCCAACCTAACTGGCGAGACGATTTACGCGACTTCAAAAAGCTGGGACGCCCCCGTCTGTTTTTCGGTGTATCTGCCGGATGCATGGACAGCATGGTCAATAAATACACAGCCAACAAACGACTTCGAAGCGAAGATGCTTATACTCCCGACGGACGCCATGACATGCGTCCGGAATATCCGAGTATTGTCTATACCCAAATACTAAAGAAACTTTACCCGGACGTACCGGTTGTATTGGGAGGAATAGAAGCTTCCCTGCGCCGACTGACTCATTACGACTACTGGGAAGATAAAGTACGTCCTTCTATCTTGCTTGAATCGGGAGCAGACTTGCTGATTTATGGCATGGGAGAAAAACCACTTACCGACTTGTGCAAGCATCTGCACCATTCACCGGAATTACCGAAAGATTTACCGCAAACAGCTTATCTGTGTCCGAGCAAGGAATTCTCTCCACAAGAAGGAGACCTGCGTCTTTTCTCCCACGAAGATTGTTTGAAAGACAAGAAGAAACAGGCCGAAAACTTCCGACACATAGAAGAAGAGTCCAACAAATACGAAGCGGCTCGTATCTGGCAGGAAACCGGCAATCAGGTAGTGGTAGTGAACCCTCCTTACCCACCGATGACACAAGGTGAACTGGATATGTCATTCGACCTTCCTTACACCCGCTTGCCGCATCCAAAATACAAAGGAAAGCGGATTCCGGCTTTCGAAATGATTAAATTCTCCGTCAACATTCACCGTGGATGTTTCGGAGGATGTGCTTTTTGTACCATCTCTGCACATCAGGGTAAATTTATTGTCAGCCGCAGCAAGGAAAGTATCTTGCGCGAGGTAAAAGCTATCACCGAAATGCCCGACTTCAAAGGCTATTTGAGTGATTTAGGGGGACCGTCTGCCAATATGTACATGATGCGCGGACGAGACGAGAAGATGTGCCGGCGCTGCAAGCGTCCTTCGTGCATTCACCCGAAAGTATGCCCTAACCTGAATACAGACCACCGCCCGTTGCTCGACATTTACAAATCGGTAGATGCATTACCCGGTATCAAGAAGAGCTTTATCGGAAGCGGAGTACGCTACGACTTACTGCTTCACGAAAGCAAAGACCCCGCTGTAAACCAAAGCACTGCACAGTATACCCGAGAACTTATTGCCCGCCACGTGAGCGGACGACTGAAAGTGGCACCGGAACATACAAGCGACCGTGTTTTGTACCTCATGCGAAAACCGCCTTTCGAGCAGTTCCAGCGGTTCAAACGAATCTTCGACAAGCTGAACAAAGAATTAAATCTGCGCCAGCAGATTATTCCCTACTTCATCAGCAGTCATCCCGGATGCACGGAAGAAGACATGGCCGAACTGGCTGTAATTACCAAGCGGCTGGATTTCCATCTGGAACAAGTACAGGACTTTACTCCTACTCCGATGACCGTAGCCACCGAAGCATGGTATACCGGCTTCCATCCTTACACACTCGAACCGGTATTCTCTGCCAAGACTCCCAAAGAAAAGCTGGCACAGCGCATGTTCTTCTTCTGGTACAAGCCGGAAGAGAGAAGAGCCATTATCAGCGAACTTAAGCGCATTGGCAGAAGCGATCTGATAGACAAGCTGTACGGAAGATAAATATCCCCTAAATAGGGTATTTCCATTCCCGGCAAAGTAGTGTACCTTTGCGGCTAACAAAAAACAGATTTATGAATATAGCCGCACTTATTTCTGGAGGTGTAGACAGCGCCGTAGGGGTACACTTGCTTTGCGAACAAGGTTATAAGCCCGACCTTTTCTATATCAAGATAGGAATGGATACCGACGAGAGCTTAAGTTGCACAGCCGAAGAAGACATCGAACTGGCTTCGGCAACTGCAAGAAAATACGGGCTGAAATTCGACATCGTAGACCTCCAGAAAGAATATTGGGAAAATGTAGTTGCATACACTATCGATAAGGTAAAGCAAGGCTTTACCCCAAATCCGGATGTGATGTGCAACAAACTTATAAAATTCGGATGCTTTGAAAAGAAAGTGGGATATGCCTACGACCAAACCATGACCGGACACTATGCCACAACCTGTAGGATAGACGGGCGCACATGGCTGGCCACAGCAAAAGATCCGGTAAAAGACCAGACCGACTTTCTTGCACAGATAGACTACTTGCAGGTTTCCAAACTATTATTTCCTTTAGGAGAATATACCAAGCAAGAGATACGCCGCATAGCCCAACAGGTCAAACTGCCCAGTGCACAGCGAAAAGACAGCCAAGGCATCTGTTTCCTGGGAAAAATCAATTATAACGACTTTATCCGCCGTTTTTTAGGCGAACGTCAGGGAGATATCATTGAGTTGGAAACAGGAAAGAAACTGGGTACACACAAAGGATTTTGGTTTCATACCATCGGACAAAGAAAAGGACTGGGATTGAGTGGAGGACCTTATTTTGTAGTCGACAAAGATACCACCCAAAACATACTCTATGTATCGAAAGGATACGATACAGAAAAACAATACGGCCATCACTTCAAACTCCAGGACTTCCATTTTATTACCTGCAACCCGTTTACCCCCGACAAAGAAGAAAGAATCTGCTTCAAAATCCGGCACACGGATACATTCCACACCGGCAAGCTCATCAAGTCCGAACACGGCTACCTCGTAGAAAGCGACCAGAAACTTCAGGGTATTGCTCCCGGACAATTCGGAGTGGTATACGATGCACAGGCACACTTATGTATCGGCAGCGGAGAAATCAGATTATAATATCCGCAGCACACGACACAGGGAAAAAGCTTCAATCGCCACCGTCGGCTACACAGCCACCGTCGGCGAATCCAAATCCGACGACGTCGATTGTACAGCCAGCGTCGTTGATTACAGAACAAGAACAGCATTGCACATACTTCCCATTAAAGATACAATGCAAACACTTATTCCATAAAAAAAGTTGAAACAATAAAGATCCGGCTGTTCCAAAATCGCCAGCCTCAATCTTCATTGTTTCAACTCCTTACTATATTATCTATCGTTTATTCCTCTGAGAACGTTTTGATACGCTGCTCCTCGGTCAGACGGCAAATCAGCAAAGTATCATTTTTCTCTGCTACAATATATCCGTCTAATCCCTGAATGACAACTTTTTTCTCCTGAGTAGTATGCACAATACAGTTACGAGTTTCATGCAACTTGATATTCTCTCCTACACATACATTATTATGTGCATCCTTTTTGGAGTTCTCATGCAGCGAGCCCCAGGTTCCCAAATCACTCCATCCGAATGAAGCAGGAAAAACGAATATCTCATCAGCCTTTTCCATTACCGCATAGTCTATAGAGATATTCTCACACATCGGGAACAGTTCATTCACCATTTCCTGCTCTTTTTCTGTATGGTAATAAGGAATCATCCGTTCGAATATCTCTGCAATAGGTGGCTGATACACCCGCATTGCATTGACTATGGTATTCACATTCCATATAAAAATTCCGGCATTCCAGAAGAAATTGTTATGCTGCACATAACGGCGGGCAGTTTCCAAATCCGGCTTTTCCTTAAAGGCATCTACACGATAAATTTCTTTATTCGAAGGAGAAGCCATCGACATATCCGCTTCGATATATCCATATCCGGTTTCCGGTCGTGTAGCCTTCATTCCCAAAGTCACAATCGCATCCGAATCGGCAGTAAACTTCATGGCCGAAGTTATCACTCTTGCAAATTCTCTGGAATCCATTACGATATGATCGCTGGGAGTCACCACAATATTGGCTTTAGGATTCAAGGTTTTGATTTTCCAGCTGACATAAGCAATACAAGGAGCCGTATTTCTGCGGCAAGGCTCCAGCAAGACATGACCTTCCGGCATATCGGGCAACTGTTCCTTTACTATATCTTCGTATTGGGCAGAAGTGACTACCCATACATTTTCAGGTAAACAAATTCCTTTAAAACGGTCTACAGTAAGTTGAAGCAGAGTTTTTCCACATCCCAATATATCAATAAACTGCTTGGGAAGTTTTTCTGTACTCATCGGCCAAAACCGGCTGCCAACCCCTCCTGCCATTATTACCAAATGATTATTGTTCAAGTTCATATAAGCTATATTCTTTTGGTTTTTGCAAATATAGAGAATTATTGATTAGTTTTCCTTTTTTTTACATTTTTATTCGTGACTCTCACTCAAGATAAGGTTTACCTTGCAAAACTTACACATTCTTTTTACTTTTGTCTTTCAACTATAAAGAAAAAAACATGCTACATTATCCTTGTATATTAACAATTGCAGGTTCCGACTGTAGCGGCGGAGCCGGCATACAGGCCGATATCAAAGCCATTTCTGCGTTGGGAGCTTATGCTGCCAGTGCCATCACAGCCATTACCGTACAAAATACCTGTGGAGTATCCGACATACATCCCATTCCGGCACAATATGTAAAAGGACAAATCGATGCCGTCATGACCGACATTCGTCCGCAAGCTATCAAAATAGGAATGATTAATGATGTGGAAATTGTAAAGGTAATAGCCGATGCCATCCGCAAATATAAGCCTGCCCACGTGGTACTCGATCCGGTCATGGTATCGACAAGCGGCTGCAAACTCATCGAAGACAAAGCCATAGAGGCACTTACCCGCGAACTGATTCCACTGGCTACTCTTATCACCCCCAATCTGCGCGAAGCCGAAGTACTTGCCGGCTGTCCGATAAAAACAGTAGAAGATATGAAACAGACAGCAGACCGCCTGCTGGAATATCAATGTCAGGCCGTATTAATCAAAGGCGGACATCTGGAAGAAGGAGACATGTGCGATGTGCTTAAGACTAGTCAACAGCCAGAGCCGTATCTTTTTACAGCCCCTAAAGTAGAAAGTAAAAACACCCATGGCACCGGATGTACGTTATCGTCGGCCATTGCAACCTTCCTTGCTTTAGGAAATTCCACGGAAGAGGCTGTAAAGAAGGCAAAAGAATATGTGTATCAGGGAATTGTATCTGGAAAAGATATTCACATCGGCGAAGGACACGGTCCTCTGAATCATTTCCACTCCCCGGTGGCAATGCACATTTTAAGTCAAAATGAGTAATTATTCAAAAGAATCATTACCTTTGCAAGTAGTATAACTTTAATTAAAAACAAAAAACTTATGAAAGCATTTGTATTTCCCGGACAAGGTGCCCAGTTTGTAGGAATGGGAAAAGACTTGTACGAAAACTCACCTTTAGCTAAAGAATTATTTGAAAAGGCAAACGATATTTTAGGTTACCGCATTACTGATATCATGTTCGAAGGCACAGACGAGGACTTGCGCCAGACAAAAGTAACACAGCCTGCAGTATTCCTTCACTCAGTAATTTCTGCATTGTGCATGGGCGACAAGTTCCAGCCTGAAATGACAGCCGGCCACTCTTTAGGAGAATTTTCTGCATTGGTTGCAGCCGGAGCATTGTCATTCGAAGATGGGTTGAAACTGGTTTATGCTCGTGCAATGGCTATGCAAAAAGCATGCGAAGCACAACCATCTACAATGGCAGCTATCATCGCATTGCCTGATGAAAAAGTAGAAGAAATCTGTGCATCAGTAGCAGCAGAAGGTGAAGTTTGTGTTGCAGCCAACTACAACTGCCCGGGACAGATTGTTATTTCAGGTTCTATCGAGGGTATCAACAAAGCTTGCGAACTGATGAAAGCTGCCGGAGCAAAACGTGCACTTCCTCTGAAAGTAGGTGGTGCTTTCCACTCTCCATTGATGGAGCCTGCAAAAGTTGAGTTGGAAGCAGCAATCAATGCTACAGAATTCCACACTCCCAAATGCCCTGTTTACCAGAATGTAGATGCCAAACCTTATACAGACCCAGCTCAGATTAAAGCGAATCTGGTAGCTCAGCTGACCGCTTCTGTACGTTGGACACAGACTGTACAAAACATGATTGCCGACGGTGCAGATGAATTTACAGAATGCGGACCGGGTGCCGTACTGCAAGGTCTTATCAAGAAAATCAATAAAGAAGCTAACGCACACGGTATCGAATAAATTTAAGACATGCACTTATAATTTATAAGCATACAATCTTCAGAACTCCTCTTGTCTGTGAGTAAAATCCATTTTTCAAGCCCCAGACAAGAGGAGTTTTTTATTCCAATTTCAATTTGAAAGTATTGCTTTCTTGCATTAATTTACCTTTCATATACTCCTCTTCCACATCCTCCATTATCTTCTATACATATCTCCTTACTTCGCCATAGTTCTAACCGGTAAATCATTGTCTTTACAGACATACCTATACATTTTTCATACAAATGTGTATACAATACGCTTACATAGTTACATAAACAATCTTTCCAATTGCAACATTTCACCGGTATATACAAACATTTATAATACAATATATTACAATCATTGACTAAAATTATTTTCCAGTTTTCAGGAGGATTTTACCAGAAAAAATCATTTTAGTAAAAAATAAAACATACCTTTGTAAGGAAACAAACTAACGGTTTCATAACCATGAAAGAAAGATTGCAACAGCTCAAAACACTGATTAATGAAGGACAAACCGAAGCCGCCATCAGCGAGCTCAACCTACTGACAACTTCAGCTTCTGATACCATCGCTGCAGAGGCTTACTATCTGCTGGGAAATGCCTATCGAAAGCAAGGAAACTGGCAACAGGCTTTAAATCATTATCAGGAAGCAATTCATCTGAATCCGGAAAGTCCTGCTATGGAAGCACGCGCAATGGTTATGGACATCCTTAATTTCTATAATAAAGATATGTTTAATCAATAAGAAAGGTAATCTTATGGCTAAAATGAAAGGTGTGGTAGTAGTGAATACCGAACGCTGCAAAGGATGCAACTTGTGTGTTGTGGCATGTCCATTGCATGTATTATCACTCACCGCCAAAGTAAATCAGAAAGGATATAATTATGTTCAGCAGGTAGTAGAAGATACTTGCAACGGATGTACTTCATGTGCAATTGTATGCCCGGATGGCTGTCTGACGGTATACAGAGCAAAAAGTGAAGAATAGTTTTCTTACGTTTTACTTCCCTGTATGAATCTGCATAGAAATCGGATAGTCCCCATGAAATACAGGAACAGACCTAAGAATCCAATAACTTTAAAACTATAACTAATAAACTCAAAAATATGGCAGAAGAAGTAGTTCTAATGAAAGGTAACGAAGCCATTGCTCATGCAGCTATACGCATCGGTGTAGACGGCTATTTCGGTTACCCTATCACTCCCCAATCAGAAGTATTGGAAACTCTTGCCGAACAGAAGCCTTGGGAAACCACCGGAATGGTCGTTCTTCAGGCCGAAAGTGAAGTTGCAGCAATCAATATGGTATATGGAGGTGCAGGAAGCGGAAAAATGGTCATGACATCCTCTTCAAGCCCTGGTGTCAGTCTGAAACAAGAGGGTATCTCTTACATTGCTGGCGCCGAATTGCCTTGTCTTATCGTCAATGTCATGCGTGGAGGTCCCGGACTGGGAACCATTCAGCCCAGTCAAGCCGATTATTTTCAAACTACTAAAGGAGGAGGTCACGGCGACTATCATCTGATAGCACTGGCTCCGGCATCGGTACAGGAAATGGCAGACTTTGTAGGTCTGGCTTTCGACCTTGCTTTTAAATATCGTAATCCGGCAATGATTCTGGCCGATGGAGTAATCGGACAAATGATGGAAAAAGTAGTATTGCCAGCTCCCCGTCCACGCCGTACAGAAGCAGAAATCATCGAACAATGCCCATGGGCTACTACCGGATGCAACAACCGTAAACCGAATATCATCACTTCATTGGAACTTGATCCTGCTATCATGGAACAACGCAACCTCCATCTACAGGAAAAATACGCTGCTATCGAAGCTAATGAGGTTCGCTACGAAGAATTGAACTGCGAAGATGCCGAATACCTGATTGTGGCTTTTGGTTCATGTGCCCGTATTGCGCAGAAGTCTATGGAACACGCTCGTGAAGAAGGTATCAAAGTAGGTCTTTTCCGTCCCATCACTCTTTGGCCATTCCCAAGCAAAGCACTGCAAGAAAGAAGCAAACAGGTGAAAGGAATTCTTGTAGTAGAATTGAACAGCGGACAGATGATTGAAGATGTAGAACTGGCTGTAAGATGCAATGTTCCGGTTGCACACTTCGGACGTTTGGGTGGTATTGTACCCGATCCGGATGAAGTAATCGATGCACTAAAAGAAAAATTCATTAACAAGTAAGACCCATGAACAACATCGACAAAATCAGAAACGTTTTGAACATCTTGTTCATGATTGGAGCAGTTGCTTCCATTATACTCTATTTTTCCTTGGGAGACGACAAAAGCATCTTTTTCTACGTATGCGGTGCTTCTTTATTCCTAAAAATGATGGAATTTGTACTCCGTTTCTTACTACGATAACTCAGGAGGTAAAAGTATGACAAAAGAAGAAATAATGAAACCCGAGAATCTGGTTTACCAGAAGCCTCGCTTGTTAAACGATAATCCCATGCACTACTGCCCGGGATGTAGCCACGGCGTAGTACACAAACTTATAGCCGAAGTAATTGAAGAAATGGGTATGGCCGACAAAACTGTAGGTATCAGTCCTGTAGGTTGTGCCGTATTTATGTATAACTACTTGGATATCGACTGTCAGGAAGCAGCTCACGGACGTGCACCGGCTTTAGCTTCTGCCATCAAACGTCTGTGGCCGGACCGCCTTGTCTTCACTTATCAGGGAGACGGTGACTTGGCCTGCATCGGTACAGCAGAAACGATTCATGCACTGAACCGTGGAGAAAACATCACCATCATTTTCATCAACAATGCAATCTACGGAATGACCGGTGGACAGATGGCTCCTACTACACTATTAGGTATGAAGACTGCGACTTGTCCTTACGGACGTATTCCGGAAATTCATGGTTATCCGTTGAAAATGACAGAAATTGCTGCCACATTAGAAGGAACCTGCTATGTTACCCGCCAGTCTGTCCATACAGTTGCTGCTATCCGAAAAGCCAAAAAAGCCATTCGTAAAGCCTTCGAAAACTCCATGCAAGGCAAAGGCTCTAACTTGGTAGAAATCGTTTCAACTTGTAACTCAGGATGGAAGATGACTCCGGATGCAGCCAATAAATGGATGGAAGCAAATATGTTCCCATTCTATCCATTGGGCGACTTGAAAGATACAACTCTGTAAACTTGTATTTGACATAGACGCGCCAAGAACATAACCTAAAAAATCAAGAAGTATGAAAGAAGAAATTATCATAGCCGGCTTCGGAGGGCAAGGAGTCTTGTCGATGGGAAAGATACTGGCATACTCCGGACTGATGGAAAACAAAGAAGTAACCTGGATGCCTGCTTACGGCCCTGAACAACGAGGCGGAACCGCCAATGTAACAGTTATCGTAAGTGATGAACGCATCTCCTCTCCTATCCTCAGTAAATATGATACTGCCATTATCTTGAACCAGCCTTCACTGGCCAAGTTTGAAGACAAGGTTAAACCAGGCGGAGTACTGATCTACGACGGATACGGTATTATCAATCCTCCTACCCGTAAAGATATCCATGTATACCGCATTGACGCCATGGATGAAGCCAATGAACGTAAAATGGCCAAGACATTCAATATGATTGTGTTAGGCGGATTGCTGAAGATACGTCCAGTAGTATCTATTGAAAGTGTAATCAAAGCATTACATAAAACCTTACCGGAACGTCATCATCATCTGATTCCGATGAATGAAGAAGCCATTCACATTGGTATGGATATCATCAAAGAAGTGTAAAAAGACTTTATACAATCATTAAAAAGTGACCGTTTTATCATCACATAAGAGTGAGGAAACGGCCACTTTTCTTTTAAAAAGCACACACATCATTCTATCCTCCTTATCTTCTCTCCTGCTCACTCTTTGTGTTTTTTCATAGATAAAATACAATTATTTTGTCTACAACACAACAACTACATCTCTTCTCTTTCAGTTTCATTTGTTTTTTTATATTATTACTCTGCTATTCACCTATTTCTTTTCATTTTTATATTGTATCTTTGTCAACATTATGAGGAAGATACTTTTTATAACCCTATTGATATTGATTAGCGGAAAAATTGCCGCACAAGTTCCTGTCCAAAACCAATTCAGTCAGTTTGGTAGTTCTGCTTCAGGCATGGACGGAAATCTATATGACCGTAACGGAAATCCTATAGATACCACAGCTGTGATTGATGCCAGCACTATACCTATCGGACTTTCTTCGTGGACTATTGACGAGCGATTCGGAATCATCACAGAAGTTCCGGTAGATACTTTGTTGTATAACTTCCAGAATACAAACGATACTGGAGGTCCAACAGGACATTACACATACTTAGGAAACTTAGGTTCTCCACGCATCTCTCATGTCTTTTTTGAACGTAAAGACCCCAGCCAACTGTTCTTTACCGACCCGTATGACTTTACTGTACGGACTCCACAAGATGTAGTATATACAAACACAAAATCTCCTTTCTCCAATCTGACCTACTACAAGCAAGGAGGTGGAGAATATGGTGAAGAACGTTTCAAAGCTTATTTTGCAGTCAATGCCAACAAACGTTTGGGATTCGGCTTTAATATCGACTATACGTACGGACGAGGCAAATACCAACACCAGTCTACAGCTCTCTTCAACGGAAATCTTTTTGCATACTATAGAGGAGACAAGTATAATATGCACTTCAGTTTCATCAACGATAATCTGAAAGTGGCAGAAAACGGTGGTATTACAGACGACCATTACATCACCAAGCCGGAACAGATTGGAGATGGCCAAAAACTTGATGCTTCAGAAATTCCGGTCAATTTTGAAAGTATCTGGAACCACAACACAGGATATCATGGCTTTTTAACCCACCGCTACAACCTTGGGTTCTACCGTGACAATCCAGATAAGAACGATACAATCAACACTGAGATTTTTGTGCCTGTAACCAGCTTCATACATACATTGAAGGTGGACATGAATCGTCGTAAATACATTTCTCAAGACGAAACTAAAAATCAGTCGTATTTTGAAAACAACTTCCTCAGCCCGGACAACACAGATATCACCAAACAGCTGATTGTAAAAAACACATTAGGATTATCACTTCTAGAAGGCTTCAATAAATGGGCAAAAGCCGGACTAACAGCCTTCGTAAGTCACGAATACCGTCGTTTTACCATGACAGATACCATAGCAGACAATCCCGGACAGCGTATTCAAACCGATTACGTGGAAAATGTCGTATCTGTAGGAGGACAATTAATAAAAGAACAAGGAAAGACACTTCATTACAATGTAACCGGTGAAGTAGCTTTATTGGGTGAAGATATAGGACAATTCCAGATAGAAGGAACCGGAGACTTGAATTTCCGATTGTTCAATGATACAGTACGCCTGGAAGCCAATGCCTATATAAAAAATCTGAATCCGGTATTCTACTACCGACACTTCCACTCCAAACACTATTGGTGGGATCAGGATTTGTCGAAGATTATGCGTACACGTATTGAAGGTAAACTTAGCATAGACCACTGGAAAACCCAGTTACGTGCAGGTGTAGAAAACATCACCAACTATACCTATTTAGACAACACATCAGTAAAATATACAGCAACCACTGAAGAGAAAGAAACCGTGACATACAAAAATGACTTGGCTGTCCGTCAGCACTCTGGAAATATTCAGATTCTTAGTGCCAGCTTACGCCAAGACTTCAAATGGGGTATCCTGCATCTCGACAATGAAATTACTTATCAGAAATCGAGCAACCAAAATGTACTCCCTTTACCCGACCTGTCACTATACCATAACCTTTACCTCCGTTTTGGCCTTGCCAAAAAGGTATTAAAGGTAGAATTGGGTGCCGATGTACGCTATTTCACTAAATACTACGCACCCGATTATGCTCCGGCAATCGGACAGTTCTATCTGCAAAATCCGGAAACACGCTATAAAGTGGGGGGATATCCTTTGGTAAATGCCTATTTGAACCTGCACTTGAAGCGTACACGTATTTTCCTGAATATGTACAATTTGATACAAGGAGATATGGGTGGAGGCTATTTCACAGCTCCTCATTACCCATTGAATCCGCGCTCACTCAAATTTGGACTTTCATGGAATTTCTTCGACTAAGCAGTATGTACTATGAACAAAAAATTACTGAAATATATCCTGATAGGTATAACCATATCAATATGTATTATCTTGCTGGGTACGCGTAAAGAAAGAAAAGAAAATTCTCCAGCCCCACGAGATTATGCAGAAATTATAAAAGAAGGTGTACTCCGTGCCGTTACAGAATATAATTCGGTAAGCTATCATATTATAAACGATACGATAGAAGGATTTGACTATGCACTGCTTCATGCCTTTGCACAAGACAAAGGCATAAAGTTGGAGATTACTCCCGAAATGAGCTTTGAAAAAAGATTGCAAGGCATACTTGAAGGAAAATACGATCTACTTGCCACAGGTACATTAGTCAATACCCAGTCAAAAGACTCCCTGCTTTTTACCCAAACACTGATACTAAGCAAACAAGTGCTGGTACAACGGAAGAAAGAAACAGACAGTCTGTATATAGACAACCAACTGGAACTGGCACACAAGACTTTGCACGTGATCAAAAACTCTCCGGCTTTGCTTCGCATTCACAACCTGATGGAAGAAATAGCCGACACAATCTACATAGAAGAGGTTGAACTCTACGGTGCAGAACAACTGCTGGCTATGGTCTCCGAAGGTGACATCGATTATGCCGTATGCGATGAAAACATTGCGAAAAGTGCGCTTGCCGATTTTCCGAACCTCGACATCAGCACCTACATCAGTTTTACTCAATTTTATGCCTGGGGAGTAAACAAACATTCCCCCGTCTTACTCGACAGTTTAAACAGTTGGCTGAACAGCTATATGGAAACTAAAGAGTACCAAAAGCTTTACAAAAAGTATTTTCATTAAACATTCTTGTTACTATGATAAGTCTGAAAACCGTCAATTGGGGATTCATCGGATGTGGTGAAGTAACCGAGAAAAAAAGCGGCCCAGCCTTCAACATGATTGAGGGTTCCAAAGTAGTGGCTGTGATGAGTCGTGATGAAGAAAAAGTAAAATCATATGCACGCCGGCACAATATCCCCCGCTGGTATACCGATGCACAAGAACTGATAGGCGACGAAGATGTAAATGCCATTTATATCGCTACCCCTCCCTCCTCTCATGCAACATTCGCCATTATGGCCATGAAAGCAGGAAAACCGGTATATATAGAAAAACCGATGGCTGCCAGCTACGAAGACTGTGCACGCATCAACCGTATTTCGAAAGAGACAGGTGTACCTTGCTTTGTAGCCTATTACCGACGCTACCTCCCTTACTTCCAAAAAGTACGTGAACTGGTAGAAAGTGGAGAAATAGGCAATGTAATCAATATTCAGATTCGCTTTGCCCAACCTCCGCGCAACCTCGACTACAACAGTACCAACCTGCCCTGGCGTGTACAACCAGATATTGCCGGAGGAGGTTACTTTTACGATTTAGCACCACACCAGCTGGATATGCTGCAGGATATGTTCGGCTGTATTCTCGAAGCCGAAGGTTATAAAAGCAACCGTGGCGGATTGTATCCTGCAGAAGATACCATCAGCGCCTGTTTCAAGTTTGAATCCGGATTGCCTGGTTCCGGTTCATGGTGCTTTGTAGCTCATGATTCGGCCAAAGAAGACAGAATTGAAATCATAGGAGACAAAGGTATGATTTGTTTCTCGGTATTTACCTACGAACCAATAGCACTACATACCCAGCGAGGAAGGGAAGAAATTCTTCCTCCCAACCCACCGCATGTACAGCTTCCGCTTATCAAAGCAGTAGTAGAACATCTGCAAGGAAAAGCCATCTGCACTTGCGACGGTATCAGTGCGACTCCTACCAACTGGGTAATGGACCGTATTTTGAATAAACTGTAAAACATGAAACTGTTTTTCCGATACATTGGAATTTTTCTGTTTCTCTGTCAAAGCCTTCATGCTCAGACAGAGAAACGGAAGAGTTTTGCACAATGGCTCGAAAAAACATTCAGCGAAACAGATACAACCTATATTTCGCCCAATAAATACAACCTGACATTCATGGTGGAACAAAGTTTCTGGCACGAACGGTACAGTCTGAAAGGCGATATAGGAGATGGTAAACAAAGCATCAGTTTCGCCCCTAATGCGACCCCTAAAATCGGAGCATATTTTGGCTGGAGATGGATCTTTTTAGGATTTTCATTCAGTATCCCGGATTTAATAAAAAAGAATAAAAACGGAAAATCGAAGGAAGAATACGTCTTCAACCTGTACAGTTCGCGCATAGGACTGGATCTGTACTACCGAAAAACAGGAAACGACTTTCACATTACTTCTTACTCCAATTTCGATATTCCTTCCGACTACATCGGACAAGACTTTGGAGGATTTCAAAGCAAAATTGTAGGACTCAACACATACTGGATATTCAACAATAAACATTTTTCCTACCCGGCAGCATACAGCCAGTCCACCAACCAACGCCGCAGTTGCGGCTCGTTTATGGCCGGATTCTCATACTCACACCACCAGATTTCGTTCGATTATACCCAACTTCCGGACGAAATGATTACCCACATAGCACCTTCTCTTATCTTTAACCGGCTGCAATACCACGACTACAATTTAAGTGCAGGATATGGATATAACTGGGTATTTGCAAAAAACTGTCTGCTGAATGTTTCTCTCATGCCGGCAATTTCTTACAAACGGGCTAAGATAAACGGAAAGCCTGCCAATCTGGATGACAGCTGGACCGGATGGATGAAGGATTTGAACTTCGATTTAATAACCCGTGCCGGTATTACCTGGAACAACAGCAAATATTATGTAGGAGCTTCACTCATTGTCAATACATACGACTACCGCCGTACCCGCTTTGCCATGACCAACTCCTTTGGTAGCTTGCGCATCTATGCCGGATTCAACTTCTGGAAACGAAGGGAATACAGAGAAAAATAGAACTTTACCACGATATACAGTTGCTCTTCTCCGAACCCAAATCTCATGCTACCAATAAAACCGTTCCCTTCTATCTGTCTTTTTCTATATCCGACGACGTCGGCTGCATAATCGGCGTCGCTAACTATACAACCGGCGACGCTGACTGTATAAACGACGACGGCGGTTACACCACATTCTATGTTGTAATACGCTACAATACCCTCATACAACAGAAACAAGAACAATGCTTTTCCGATAAAGCCGTCAAAACATAAAATTAGGGCTGACTTCGTTTTTACAAAGCCAGCCCTAAACAGAAATATCTCTTTTCTACTTTTTATCAGACAGTAAGAATCAGAAATGTACTCCCAATGTCATCAGCAACTGATGGCGTTTATTGTCTACCTTTGTTGCAGTCAGCGAAGTATCACTGAATGCATAGAAATCGGATTTATACATATCATATTTATAAGCCAGATCGGCATAAAAGCGATTGCCGCGATATCCAAGCCCTACAGTAACCGTATTACGGCCAAAGTCGTTAAAATACTCCGTATCGGTACGCATATCACTTGCTCCCAAAGCTTTATAAGCCGATTCTTTAAAAACAGAAGAACTGAAATTATATCCGGCACGTACGCTTAATGAAGGTAAAATACGAGCTTCTGCTCCTACACGTACAGTATGTACCCCCTTCAAATCGTCCTTTGCATAACTGTTTTGTTCCTCCATATCGTAACCGTCAGAATATTTCAACTTGGCAGAAGCATAATTCATAAATTCATATTCGGCTCCTAATGCAATGTTTCCGGCCACGACTGTTCCCATACTTACATTGAAACGCCATGGAGTCACCATCTGATAGTCGCGAAGTACATCTCCATCGGTATAATATTGAGGAGATTCCTTAAAATCCACATGAATAGGCTTTCCTGTACTACTTTCTCCATCCAAACGTGTATACATCATAGAAGAATAAATATCGGTCAGTGCATACCAGATAGGTGTATGAACAGCTATTCCAAAACGGAAAGGCGATTCTTCAAAAGGACGGAATATCGCTCCAAATTTAAAGTCAAATCCCGTACCGTCTGTACTGAAAGTATTATTAATTTCGTAATAACCGCTTGCGTTCTTATCCGTTACGTCTTCCGTATAATACGAAGTACGACGGTAGCTCACATCATGTACACCTATAGTGGCTCCAAAATACATGCGGTCTTCCACATTGAATGATACGTTGAAATCGTAATCGCTAATACCTCCTTCTTCCACACTACGATAACCATTGGCAATACCATTCATATAAGCAAGATAATCACCCTGCTCGTCTGTTCCCACATAAACCAGCTCACTGCGTACTCCCATCACGCCCAGATACGGATAAGGAGACTGAGTAGGATGATATGGATTAGGAAGATCGTACCCTTGCATTCCGTAATTGTATATATCACCAATTTGCTTATCCAAGGTAGATGGACCATCTATCCAGGCATTTATCATATTAGCCATCTGTCCGGTTTGTGAGATTCCCCCCAACATACCTCCCGAAGCAAACTGCCGGTTAAAGTTTTTACTCTTATGATAATTGAATCCAAAGTTTACATAACGCAGTTTGGTACGGTTTCCTATCTTACTGGTATATACAAACCCAATCTGGTCGAACGAAGCACGGTTGCGTTTTTCGTTCATTGTATTTCCTCCGAAATCGCTTGCAGTCTTCGTTGCATTAAATCCGAAGGAAGCCGTAAAATCATGCCCTCTGAACAGACCGATACCAGCCGGATTCGAGCCAATCACAGAGATATCTGCCCCCAATGCACTCATGGCACCTCCTATTCCCACAAAACGGGCTGTTCCATTCAGTTCATTACCACTAAAACGAGCTGCATCATAGGGTGTCTGTGCCGTTGCCCCTATGAATGACAACAGCAGAGAAGCAGTTGCTATAGTCTTTATATTTTTCATATCCATTTCTATTTTTATTATCTTCTATGTGAACCGCTACGTACGTTTCCACCTCCACCGGAAGCACCTCCGGAAGAGTAATTTCCGCGGCTTGAACCACTACTGTAGCTCCGGTTTGAACCAGAATTACGCATACGTTCGTATGCATTGGTATTGCGGTAAGAGTTACTGTTCGATGCAGGACGAGTGGTAGTAGTAGGACGAGTGGTAGTAGGACGGGTATAACTGTTTCCTACTCTGTTACCTCCAGTACTTGGACGAGTATATACTGCATTATCTCTGCCTACACGTACCCCATTACTGCGTACCGATGTGTTTGCATCGCGGCTTCCAGCCACCACACGTCCTCCCGTACGTCCTCTATTATCAAGAGCCCGACGGTATGAGGAAGAAGAAGGGCGAGCATAGCGTACACTTTCGCGACGGTTATTGTAATTATAAGAAGGACCAGCCCAGCCATGATAAGGATAGTGATGGTGATGATGCCATCCCGGTCCCCAATAACCTGGTCCCCAGTAACCACCCCAATATCCACCATACCAATATGGAGAATACCAGCTGCTATACCAGGGTGAACCCCATCCGAAACTCCAGTTAGGTCCATAGAACCCGAATCCCCAACTTGGTCCGTAGAATCCCCAGTTCCAACGCCAGTTCCACCACATCGGATTGCTGTAGGTAGGAAATACATAAGCATACATTCCGTCATCGTATACATTCCAATCCCATGACGGGTAAACTCCCGAAACTACTTCCCAATACAACGGACTGCTTACAGGAATAGCATAACGGGGACTCCGGAAACGTACGATACGCATGGCATATTCATAATCGTCCTGCGAACCTTCAAATCCATTCACCCACTCTCCACGTTCGCTGTAAGGTTTTTCCTCTATGTAGAGTGTATCATTTTCTACCGAAAAGGTATTGTCGCGTGAAGTATACCGACGATTATACTCATCTACATCCCTCACTTGTCCGGTCACATCTTTTACCACTATCTTTGTAGGAGTGGTTGCTGCATACATAGCCACAGTATCTGTGCTTTGTACTTTCTTTACCTCCTCTTTTTGTTCTACTTTCTTTTTCTTCTTAGGAACAAAGTACAAGTCATCATGACTCTGCGCCATAGCCAACGCCGGTAAGACGGCAATCAGCAATAAAGTAATAAATCGTCCTTTCATAGGCGTCTTATTTTTAAATTTTCTTCTTTATCCAATTGTTCTTACTTACAAAAATAAACAGATATTTTCTTCCTGCAAGTGGAAATACGCAATTTCGGCCTCAGGTTTTTCCTATTTTACTTATATTTGTAGAAATTAAAGATTCCTATATATGAAATACTTTGAAATTACTTTTACTGCACAGCCTTGCAATGAAATTGTTACGGATGTGCTATCTGCCCTGATTGCGGAGATAGGCTTTGAAAGTTTTGTAGAATGTGAAGGAGGTATACAGGCATATATTCAGCAAAGCCTTTTCGATGAAGAGGCACTAAAAAATGTATTGGCCGACTTCCCCCTGCCCGACACAAATATAACTTACAGTATTTTTGAACCGGAAGATAAAGACTGGAACGAAGAATGGGAAAAGAACTTTTTCCAGCCTATAGTAATAGACAACCGTTGTGTAATACACAGCACGTTCCATAAAGATTATCCGAAAGCTGAATATGATATTGTAATCAATCCTCAGATGGCTTTCGGTACCGGACATCACGAAACAACCAGTTCCATTTTAGGCGAACTGCTGGATGCGGATCTGAAAGGTAAATCTGTCCTTGACATGGGATGTGGTACATCTATTCTTGCCATTCTGGCAAGTATGCGTGGCGCCGACCCGGTAACAGCCATCGATATTGACGACTGGTGTGTAAACAACTCACGTGACAACATTGCACTGAACAACATTCATAATATTACAGTAGAGCTGGGAGATGCTTCCTTACTTGAAGGACGCCAACCATTCGATGTGATTATTGCCAATATCAACCGCAACATTCTGATGAACGATATGGCAGCTTATACAAACTGCATGCATAGTGGTTCGGAGATTTACATGAGCGGATTCTACGTTGAAGATATACCTGTTCTGAGAGAAAAAGCAGAAAGTTTGGGCTTGGAATTTGTACATCACCGCGAAAAGAACAACTGGGCAGCAGTGAAGTTTATAATGAAATAAGCTACATGTGATATAAAAAACGTTACTTGTATCGTGTATTCACGTTATTAGTAACGAACCACAACGATGCTTGTATCGGAAACCAACGATACAAGCATCGTTGTTTTATACCATACCACAAAAAAAATCCCTATCCGGAAGTGAAATATCACTCTTCGGACAGGGATTTTCCAAAACTATAAACTAATATTATTTACTTGAAATCTCCGGTTCACCGGCCTGTTCAAACTGACCTCCACCCAAGCTCTTGAACTTGAATGTATAAACGAAGTAACCGCCATCGTATACAGTGGTTGATACAACATAGTGTACATCGGCTCCGTTCATTTGAGCATCAGCATTCGGATATTTCAATTCCAAAAGCTTCTTGGCACCCTCAGCAACCATGTTTGCAAGGTATACTTCAGCCTCCTCGTCACTCTTGTCTGTCAGTACACCATCCGGGTCGTTAGAACGACGTTTCGGCAAACTAACGTTGAAGTTTGAATAGTTTACACTAGCACCAAACCAATATTCAGAGTCTTTGTATTTAGCATCAATGTATCCCGGATGATTTTCTGCCACCCAGTCTACCAGAATCTGATAGTCATCTTTGGTCATTGACACATTTACAATCGGGCTAAAGATCCACTGGCCACTTACCACGATATAAGTCTCCTTGCTCTTGGTCACAATGTTCTTATTAAGTGTCCAAGCAGTATCGTACTTATATTCGTCGCCAATCATAGTGGTAGTCTTATTGGTACTGTCATAATATTTATAAAGAACTACCTTGCTATCGCCTTGCTGTGCATAAGGATATTTACCTGCCAGGAATTGTGGCAAATAGTTTTCAGGCTTATCAGAAGAGCTGAAATTGTCGTGAGAACCCGGAGCACCCATCGCATCATAATCTGCCGGAGCTACCAATATAGCCTCACTACCCTTATAAGCTTTCCACTGAGCGCCATCGAACTGATACAACGCATTGTATGGTTTTTCGTTTGTTTCAGACATGCGTGATGTAGTCACTTTTACATTGTCAATCTGTATGGTAGTAGTTGCTACACCGTCTTCGCCACGATAACGGAATGCAAAATAAACGGTCTTTCCATTGTATGCAGCCAACGAGTAAGTTCCCACATTTGCTTCATCTGTATATCCACCAGAATTTCCTTCCGGAAAATTCAAAGATGAAGTAATTTCTGTCCAGTTGGCTTCAGAGAAAGCATCTCCACCATCATATGAATCCGATACATAAACAGACAAACAATCGCCTTTGTAATATCCCATCGCCAAGTCGAAAGTAAAACCGGCATCAGCACTTGTAATAGCTACAGCAGGAGTAACCAAACAACGGTCCAATTTACCACCAGCTTTATAAGCTGACAGTTCGAAACATCCGTCTTCCTTGTATACATTAGCCTGCCATCCTTTTGTACCTTCCACAATTAAATCTTTCCAACCGGGCAATGCATCTACATAAGCATCATTTTCCAATGAATTGAAATCTTCAGAGAACAAGTCTTGACCCTGTACGTATTCCGGATCCTTTTCATCGTACTTATAGTCTACTGCAACAAAACTACCTGCAGAAGCATCCGACATACTAGCCTTCAACACTTCCGGTAATACTGTTTCGGGAGCATGTTTAGGACTCAGGAAAGACATTGTTTCTTCTTCACCCCAAACTTTTGCATAGTCATCGTCTGTCAACTCATAGATAGCAACATTAGCAAACTGTTTTACTTCCTCTGAAATTTCTTCCTGGAAATTATATGTAACCCCTACAGTAGAACCTTCTCCCCACGAAGGATATAAAGATTTCAATATAGCAGGCACATACTTATCTGCAGTAGCAAACGAGTTCAAAGCCAAATCAGTCTTTACCTTATTAGCCAAAGCCTTATTGGTTTCATCTTCTCCTGCATCAGCCAACGCTGCTTTTGCGATGCTTTCATAATCGGCCTTTGTCAAGACATATTCTTCTTTGCTTTTGGTTACATCAGAACCCTGAGCATCTATTTCCTGATAAATGTCGCCTAAGGGATCGCACGAAACCATCATGGTTCCCAATAACGACATAGCAATTAAATTATATTTGAATTTCATATTAATCATTCTTTTATCGATTAAAACATTACTTTAAAACCGGTTGACCAAGTAGTACCAAATCCGTAATATACCAATGCTGTATCCCAGTTATGGTTTGCTCCATCTTTGGCATCAGCAATATAGCATGTATTTGTTACGTTGTACACATTACTATATACTACAGCTTTCAAGCCCTTGCATAATTCGAAGCGATAGCTCAAGCCCAAATCGATTGTATAGAAATCAGGCAACTGCCATGCGTCTATACCTGCATCAGATTTACTGGTACGGTTTGCCGGATCGAAATCAGCGTAGTTCTTACCAGCATAGTTATAATCGACATTCAACTTAAATCCTTTGAACATTTCCCAAGATGCAGATAAGGCACCTGTCATCTGTGCAGAATTTCCTACATGTACATCTTTTACATATGCATTGTAAGTACCTATAGGCTTATCCATATCATCGTATAAAGTAAAGCTTACATCATCAGCCCATCTCCAGTCACCATAAGAGAACATACCTTTCAGTTCCAGGTTCTGTACCGGTTTGTAAGTAGCTTCCAATTCAACTCCCATATGTACGGCATCCAAACCGGTAATATTAGCAGATTCACCAGCTGTAATCTGTCGGCGTAAACTCTTATCGTTCCAACGAGTATAATAACCGTTTAAAGCCAAGTTGAAATTTTCAGTGCTGAAACCATAACCTAACTCGAAAGTCATAATCTTTTCGTACGGAGCATCTGCATTTGCTTCAATGGTATTATTGGGGAATACAGAATTGAAGAATGGAGCACGTGTAAAGTAACCAGCATTAAAGAATGCATTATGATTTTCTGTAAACTTATAGTTAAATCCACCTTTCACACTCCAAGGCAAGAAGTGATAGAAGTCTGAGATTTTCTTTCCGTCAATAGGCTTTCCACCACGATCGTGATAACGATAAGCTTCTTCAGTCAATGAAGCAGAAGCGAAAGCAGACCATTTTTCTACAGAATATTCTGCCTGAGCAAACAAACCTGCCCAAACAATTTCACCTATGCTATAATACTGTACATAATCACCTTCTTTCAGTTTCTGGTTAGGTGACTGGAAATCCAAAGCCTTACTTCCCGGATAATAATATTCTCCACCCAGCAAATTATCAATCTTTTCAGCGTGATAACCTCTATAGTAACGTCCGTCGAAACCACCAGTGAAAGTAAAATGCTCAGTAAAGCGATTCTTATAAGAACTCAATATTCCATACCACTTATGGTCGTTAATGGCATTGGTAAAGATAGCCTGAGAACCATTTTCAGATTCAGCATTAGCCTTCATAGCCGAATCGTAATCAATCAGTCCATTAGCTGTCATCATCGCTTCTTCTTCCGGACGACCTGTATTATAATTAATGGTCAACCAGTCGCTATGATTACCGCGAACACGGCGTCCACCACCAGTAGCAATTGATGCGTACAAAGAAGTAGACAAAGAAGAATTTTC
This sequence comes from Phocaeicola acetigenes, assembly GCF_027529745.1. NCBI lineage: Bacteria > Pseudomonadati > Bacteroidota > Bacteroidia > Bacteroidales > Bacteroidaceae > Phocaeicola > Phocaeicola acetigenes. Next base: position 130,926 of record NZ_JAPZVM010000005.1, on the reverse strand, counting down.
ATCAATAGTCCAGTAATGGTTCAATGAAATCTGAGGTTTGTGATAGAAATTATAACCATATCCACTACCTGTCAGTTCACCATTAATATATCCGTAACCATTATTAAATCGACCGCCGTCGGGACTGTTTTTATAATCTTCAATCTTATGCATAGTGCTACGCTGATTATGCCACTGAGGAGCACCAAATGCAGTAAGAGACAATTTATGATGAGCATTGATTACTTTCGAGATATTTCCAAAATAAGTCCATCCTTCATAATTTGTTCCTTTTACATAACCATCACCAGTATTCAAAGCTCCCATCAAAGTAACAGCCCAACCATTATCCATCAAACCGGTAGACAATGAAACTGAATACTTGCGATAGCCATCATTACCAATACCAACATAAGCAGAACCTCCACGTTTTGCTTCTGTACTCTTAGTTACCATGTTCATGGTACCTCCTACAGAAGAAATACCCAAAGCAGAAGCTCCCAGACCACGCTGTACCTGAATGAATTGGCTAACATCAGACAAACCAGACCAGTTTGACCAGTAAACTTTACCGTTTTCCATACCATTGATAGGTACACCATTAATCAAAATACCTAAATTTGAAGAATCGAAACCACGCATATTGATACGTGAGTCACCATAACCTCCACTTTCACGAGTTACGTATACAGACGGAGTAGACTTCAGCAATTCAGGGAACTCCAAGTTACCTACCTTCTCTTCAATTGTAGCCAATTTCACATTTGAAATAGGAATAGGTGTTTGACGGTCACTCTTGATAATGGAAGCAATGACACTTACTTCATCCAAGCCAATAGCATCCGGTTTCATGGCAATCTCTCCCAGATCCACCGTTTTTCCCGAGAGTTTTACCTCCCGACGTACTTCATTGTAACCTACATAGCTAAAAACCAAAGTAGCTTTCGAGCCTTTTACTTCGAAAGAAAAATTACCGTCTACATCGGTAATAGTACCTAAAGAAGTTCCACTAACAGATACAGTAGCACCAATCAATGGCTCACTGTTATCAGCATCTACGACCCTACCTTTCAATGTAGCCTGAGCTACAGCTGTTGCAATACTACATACAGTAAGCACTGCAAACAAAAGGAAATGTTTCAGATGTTTTTTCATACGTCTCTCTAAATGTTTAATGAAATTTAAATATGTTTATAGACAAATATAGTAAAATTATATAATAATATCATATTTATAATTAAGCAAATCAGATATTTAACAGCTTTATGTTAATAGCTTATCCTATTAACAATACATTCTCATAAAGTGAAATAAGTTTAATACTTTAGAAACGGATTCCTCTTGAAAGTTCTTATAATTAACACATTATAATTTATTAGCACCAACAATAATCTAGTTTCAGTTCTTTGTTATTCAAATTCAATGCAAATATAAGTTTTTTAACTCATATTTATATTACGAAACAATTACAAATTGTCAGAAGAGAACAAAATAAATCCAATTTTCGCCCCATTATCCAATCGTTTTGAGCCTGTTTTCAATTATAAACATTATATAAAATAAAAAATTTATAGCAAAAGTATTATGCTGACAATACAAAGCAAGACAAAACAGAAGATATGTTTTTAGCAGAAAATAACACATCCGAAGAAAATAATACGTTGCTTTTTACGGCTCTTCCATTTTTTTCTTAACTTTGCGCTGCAACTGATAAGATAAAATACGGAATTATTTTAAACAATAAAATATAGAGATTATGATGACTATTGACAAATTCAACTTTGCCGGTAAAAAGGCAATCGTTCGTGTGGACTTCAATGTTCCTTTGAACGAAGAAGGTAAAATTACTGACGATACTCGTATCCGCGGTGCACTGCCTACTTTGAAAAAAGTTTTGGCTGATGGTGGCGCTTTGATTATCATGTCACACATGGGTAAACCTAAAGGCAAAGTAAACGCTAAATATTCTTTGAGCCAGATTGTAGACGCTGTATCTGCTGCTTTGGGTGTAGCTGTTAAGTTTGCTCCAGATTGTGCAAAAGCTTCAGAAGCTGCTGCTGCTTTGAAACCGGGTGAAGTTCTGTTGCTGGAAAACTTGCGCTTCTATCCTGAAGAAGAAGGTAAGCCTGTAGGTATCGAAAAAGAAGATCCTGCTTACGAAGAAGCTAAGAAAGCAATGAAAGCTTCTCAGAAAGAATTCGCTAAAACTTTGGCTTCTTACGCAGACTGCTACGTAATGGACGCATTTGGTACTGCTCACCGTAAACATGCTTCTACAGCTGTTATCGCTGACTACTTCGATGCTGACCACAAAATGTTGGGCTACCTGATGGAAAAAGAAGTACAAGCTGTTGACAACGTTTTGAAAGATATCAAACGTCCGTTTACTGCTATCATGGGTGGTTCTAAAGTTTCTACTAAGATCGGTATCATCGAAAACTTGATGGACAAAGTAGACAACTTGATCTTGTGTGGTGGTATGGCATTTACTTTCGCTAAAGCTCAGGGTGGAAAAATCGGTAACTCATTGGTAGAAGACGACAAATTGCAGTTGGCTCTTGACATCATCGCTAAAGCTAAAGCTAAAGGTGTAAACTTGGTTTTGGGTTGCGACTGTATTGCTGCTGACAAATTTGCTAACGATGCAAATACTCAGGTTTGTGACGACAAGAACATTCCTGACGGATGGATGGGTCTGGATGCAGGTCCTAAGACTCAGGAAGAATTCAAAGCTGCTATCAAGGGTGCTAAGACAATCTTGTGGAACGGTCCTGCAGGTGTATTTGAAATGGATAACTTCGCTGCTGGTTCTAAAGCTATTGCAGAAGCTATCGCAGAAGCAACTAAAGAAGGTGCATTCTCTCTGATTGGTGGTGGTGACTCTGTAGCTTGTATCAACAAGTTCGGTATGGCAGATCAGGTATCATACATCTCTACTGGTGGTGGTGCTTTGTTGGAAGCTATCGAAGGTAAAATCCTTCCGGGTATCGCAGCAATCCGTGGTGATAAATAATTTATTTCCACTATATAATTATAAAGGACGTACTAATCAGTGCGTCCTTTTTTATATCTGTTCCTGCAGATAACAGAAAATAATTCAAGGTACCCCGATTATTTCTATCTGATTATTTCTTTATCAAACGAAAGTTTATCCCTGTTTATCCTATAACTTTATAATCCCAATCGTATTCTTCTGATATTCATACTAAGACATAAAAAATAAAATCTATAGTAATTTTAAATCATATTACTATCTTCTAAGGAAACAGTTCCCAAACATCAAAACAAAAGCTCCCGCACAACTCCTTACCAGATTATAGCCCATGAAACTAATAGATTGACAACAAAAAAGTTGAGCCAAAAACGATGCATTCATTTACATCATCATTGACTCAACCTTCTATTCGTTTTCTACTCAGATAAAAGCAAATCAATCTGTTGTTTCCAAAGGATTATTCTTACGATAAAGACAGTCTATAATACCATCCGACAATCCAATAATAGGAACATAAATATAAGTAGAATGAAGAATATCAGCAATAGTCAGGAATATATCCCCAGCAGGTACAATTACGTCTGCACGGTCGGGCTTCAAACTATACTGTTCCATCCTTTCTTCTACCGACAAAGCTTTCAGTGCATCGTGCAAATGATGTAATGATGCAACCGACATCCTTTTCTGTTTTTTATCTTTCTTTTCTATCAAACGATACAGTTTATTGATGTTTCCACCAGAACCAATGATATTAATCTGAGGATAAGAACGAGAAAGTTCTTCCATATCCAGACGCAATCTGTCCCATTCCGTATCTTTTACAGCATTATTCAGAATACGGACTGTACCAATATTATACGAACGACTACACATCAGTTCCCCTTTCGACAGGAAATTAATCTCCGTACTGCCTCCACCTACATCCACGTAAATATAATTACCCTTACGGTCTTCCATATATTCCAGATGGTTGTTATAGATAATTCCAGCTTCCTCCTGCCCATCAATTATCTCTATCCGGATTCCAGTTTTCTTTTCTATTCTTTTTATGATATCCTTTCCGTTTCGGGCATCACGCATAGCCGAAGTTGCACAAGCACGATAATCCTGCACATCGTATATTTTCATCAGATTACTATACGACTTCATTAAACGGACCATATTCTTCTCTTTCTTTTCCGATATTTCTCCTTTAGAAAAAACGTCAAATCCTAAGCGCAAGGGCACACGCAACAGCAATTCCTTAAACGAACAAAGTTGTTCTCCTTCCCGCTCAACTCGCTTTATCAACAACCGAACAGCATTCGAACCTATGTCTATCGCAGCATAATTCAATGCTTTCTCCTCTTTATCCTGTGTTTTCATTTCCACTTTATTTAAAGTTATATTTTCTCATTCTCTGCCAAATAATATTTATACAAAGCCTCTTGTGAACGGAAATCCGACTCTCCGGAAGCTTCCCAAAAGCGGTTTTCTCCTGTTCCATCTACAATACGACCTTGCACATTATCCAACAGTCCATATTCCACGATACGCTTCATTTCTCCCTTTATCACCGGATCGTATACCGGAGTTATCACCTCAATACGATGATCCAAATTACGCGGCATCCAGTCGGCAGATCCCAGGAAGACTTTTTCATCACCACCGGCAGCAAATACAAAGATACGAGAATGCTCCAGATAACGGTCGATGATTCCATGAATTCTGATATGATCACTCACTCCATGAATACCAGTCATCAAAGAACAGTTTCCACGAACTACCAAATCTACATCGACACCAGCCTGTGAAGCCTCATAGAGCTTCTCTACCATCACCGGATCTGTAATGTGGTTGATTTTTATTTTAATATAAGCCGGCTTTCCTGCCCTCTTATTCTTAATCTCCTCATTTATCAGTGCAACAAACTTCTTCTTCATCTCATTAGGAGATACAAGCAAATTTCTAAAGCGAACAGGACTATACGGACGTTCTATAAAATCGAATACAGTATTCACCTCTTTCACCAAGGAAGGAAGAGCAGTCATCAGCACACAGTCTGTGTACATACGTGCATTCCCTTCGTGGAAATTACCCGTACTGATACAAGCAATATCCGGTCCTTTTTTCATTCCGATATGTGTGATTTTAGAATGCACCTTCAGTCCTTCCACACCGAAAATTACCTTAATACCGGCATCCTGCATTTTCTTTGACCAGGTAATATTTGAAGCCTCATCAAAACGAGCCAACAATTCGATAACCACAGTTACCTTCTTTCCGTTACGGGCAGCAGCAATCAAGGCTTTTACCACCTTCGACTCTTTTGCCAAACGATACAAAGTAATCTTGATACTATGGGTTTGCTTACTTACGGCAGCTTCCTGCAAAACACGAATAAAAGAATCAAAATGATGGAAGGGAACATGGATAAAGCGGTCTTTCTGACGAATCTTTTCCAGCAGACTTTCTTCTCCATCCAATTCCTTCTTCAGCACAGGCGGCCAGGCAGGATATTTTAATTCAGAATGTCCGCAATCCGGAAATCCCATCAAGTCTTTGTGATTCTGATAACGTCCACTGCTTAATACTGTATCCAGACTGTCCAAATCCAATTTCTTCAATACACGCTTCAGCAAATCTTTCGGCATACTTCCATCATAAAGTACACGTAAAGGTTCACCACGCCGGCGGCTCTTTACACCTTTCGAAATCTTCTGAAGTGTACCCGAACGCAAGTCATTATCAATTTCCATCTCTGCATCGCGGGTAAACTTAAAGGCATAAGCTTCAAAGTCTGTATACCCCAATCCTTCGAATACCAATGGGAGACAACAGCGAGCTACATCATCCAGATACATCAGATAACTCTTTCCATCCGAATCCGGCAAACGCACAAAACGCCCACATACATTTACCGGTAGTTCAATATACGCATAATCCACCGAACGTTTGTCGTCACCATCAGCTACTTTCACAGCAAGATAAATATTCTCATCATTCTCACTGTCGAGCAATTTCACAGCAGAGAACCATACCGGAATCATCAATCCGCTAAGATTCTTTTTATAATAAGCACGTATAAAGTCCAGCTGCTCCGGAGAGACCTCCTTATCCGAAACTAAATAAATATTGTTTTTACGAAGTTCTTCCGTAATACGGTCTACAGTTTCCTCATACTCCTTTACATATCGCGCATTCAGTTTACTGATTTGCTTAATCAGTTTTTTAGCATGCTCACGCTCACGCACTGCCGATCTGTCCATACATTCTGCAATGCGGTTTTGAGTAGCCATACGTACACGGAAAAACTCATCGAGGTTATTTGAGTAAATCCCCAAGAATGTCATACGTTCCAGCAAAGGCACATGCGGACGTGTAGCCTCCTGCAAGATACGACGATTAAAATACATCCAACTAATATCTCTCTCAAGATAATAATCTTCTTTTTTCTTTTTCTGAGCCATGATACAATTTTTTTGTAAAGAAAGAGAATCCATGTTACAAGACTATGTCAAAAAACATAACTTTTTATCTTCTGGCTCATAAAGATAAAAAGTTTTTTTCATTATTTATACAAATTCCTCTACCATATACATATGATGTATCTGATTTTGAGGAATAAACTGTTCCAATTCGTCCAACATGACATAACGTGAAGATTGAACCCAACGAACAAAATCAGGATTAGGGCGGTAGTTCTCTGCAAACGCCAGCAAATGATCCAAATTAAAATCCGTACTTACAATACCTGCTCCGTTTTTTACAGCATCAAAAGCATTACATTCCTGTTCAATATGTGCCGGAACCATCAACAGAGGTTTTCCCAAATACATGGCTTCACATACCGATTCAAAACCTGCTGTGCTGGCATAAGCCTTACAGCCTGCCATCTGACGTAAGAATTCCACATCGTCCAGCTGATAGAAAGACAAGGTATCATCGACTTTCTTCACCGGTTCTTCCCCCCAGCTATCCCAAAAGAAGCGAAGAGGCACTTCCGGATGTTCGTTATGCCATTGGCACACATTTTCGGCAAAGCCCACATTCAGCATATATCCGTGGATATAGTTTCCGGAAGATACTTCCTGTGTAAAGACATCTTCTCTCAACAGTGGAGGTACGACATGTGTCTTTCCATCTTTAGGCATAGAACGGAACGACAGGGCCAGTCTGCATTTTGCTCTCAACGAAGTCAAACGGCTAAACACATTCATCAGAAACAGACTGCAACGATTCTGTTTAGGTAATTCAAAATCTTTATGGAGGAACAGATACTGATGTCCCAGACAGATTTGCGGAACAGACGGGCGGAAGAAGAAATAAGTCAAGCCAGTAAGTAATTCATAAAAATTGATTACAATATCGGCACCGCTTTCCTGTATTCTCTGGTTAATATAGCACATGCTTTCCACATATTCCGGCAAGCGAAGCATATTATAAAAAACACTGCGAGGCAAGTTCATATATGTTTTAGCTCTTGACGGCAGGAAGTTAGGACTCAGAAACTGTTTGACCGGTGCGTGTACGCTTCTATGGAAAAAGCCCGGCAAACGACGTGTTTCACTCTTGCCAACCAGAATCTCTACGACTTCATGTCCGTTATCACGCAACAGTTTCTCTAACGAAATAGCTTGGGTAAGGTGACCTCTTCCCTCTCCCTGCACAATAAACAATGCTTTCATAATGCTATATTAAAATAATATTTTTTATATTTACCCTATTGATAGTAAGTGTTTCAGGCGATATCCTCCAACTCATACACAGCAGATATTTCACAAAAGAAATCTTCTGCCATAGATTCTACACGCTCTATTACATCTTCTACCGTTTCACCATAAGCACAACACTGATCATATCCCATCAAATAACCATAGTAATCGCCCGAAGGTGTACACTCTACCATATATTTTCCATTTACAACTTCCATAATATTGCTCCTTTTTAAAAACTACTCAAAATACGACAATCCATATTTCGGGAAGATGTACAAACAGTTACTTTTCCATTAAAAATCAATATTTATCGCATACCAGACAAAAAACATTAATTTTGCAGCCGAAACAACATGAAAGAATATGAAACGTTATACTACTTACCTGTTCGATTTTGACTATACACTGGCCGATTCATCCAAAGGTATTGTGCTCTGTTTCCGCCATGTACTCAACCTTCATGGTTACACTGGCATTACAGATGAAGAAATAAAACGTACTATCGGAAAAACTCTGGAAGAGTCTTTTTCAATACTGACCGAAGTTACCGATGCCGACACACTGGCAGCTTATAAAAAAGAATATGTAAAAGCTGCCGACCAGCATATGACTGTCAATACCTTTCTTTTTCCGGAAACCCTGTCCGTACTTACCCAACTAAAGAAAGATGGTGCCCGGATTGGCATTATCTCAACCAAATACCGCTATCGGATTATGGAACTGCTTTCCCAGAAACTCCCGGCTCAGTTTCTTGATATTATAGTAGGCGGAGAGGATGTAAAGACTCCCAAACCTTCACCCGAAGGACTTCTTTTTGCTATCGAACATCTCTCTGTGCCAAAAGAAGAAACCTTATATATAGGAGACAGTACAGTAGATGCAGAAACAGCCCAAGCAGCCGGAGTCGATTTCATGGGAGTCTTACATGGGGCTACAACCCGCAGTGAACTGGAAGCGTACCCTCATGTTGGAATTGCACCCGACCTTACTCTTCTGACAGAATAAAAATCCGGACAGAAAGAAAAGAATATTACCATTCAGAAGAGATAAACAAAGAAAAATCGCTATATTTGTTACAAACAACTAAACCTCATACACTATGAATGACCATTATGTAATTAATCTTGGACGTCAGTTGGGTAGCGGCGGAAAAGAGATAGGAGAAAAACTGGCAAACGATTTGGGTATTGCCTTTTACGACAAAGAACTGATCAATCTCGCTTCCGAAGAAAGTGGTCTGTGCCGTGAGTTCTTTGAAAAAGCCGATGAAAAAGCTTCACAAACCTTGTTGGGAGGACTGTTTGGAACACGCTTTCCTTTTATAACAGAAGGAGCTTATCCTTATAATTCTTATCTGAGCAACGATTCTTTGTTTAAGATACAAAGTGATGTCATCCGTCATTTGGCTGAGAAGCAGTCCTGCCTTTTTGTAGGACGCTGTGCGGACTATATTCTGCGCGACCATCCGCGTTGTGTCAATGTTTTTGTTTCCGCTTCGCCTGAAGCCCGTATCGAACGTTTGACCAAACTTCATCACATCAGTGAAGAAGAGGCAGAAGAATTAATGGAAAAAGCCGACAAGAAGCGTTCTTCTTACTATAACTACTACAGCTACAAGACTTGGGGAGCAGCTGCCACTTACCATCTTTGCATCGACTCTTCTGTTTTGGGTATTGACGAAACAGTGAAGTTTATCAAACAATTTGTCAAACAGAAACTTCAATTGCCTTAATCCTGATTGGAATACATTGGTAATGTAAACGATAAAACATCCTTTCTCTTTCTACTATAATCCTATGCAGAAAAGAGAAAGGATGCTTTTTTATCTTGAACGTTTAGGCAACTTATTTTTCAGATACTGATAAAAATCATATTGCGCACGCCGCTTAGGCTCATCAGGGTTACGTTTAAACCGGTTATTCAGCTGACTGTCTACCCAACAAGCCTTCCAGTTGGCATTCAACTGAATCCGAAGCATATCAATCAGTTCCTGTTTCAAATCCTTATCCAGCACGGGAGTTACCGCCTCAATACGCCGGTACAAGTTCCTCCGCATCCAGTCTGGTGAACCCATATAAACCAACGGATTGCCATCATTGCCAAAATACCATACACGTGCATGCTCCAGAAAACTGTCTACAATACGTGTAATCCGTATATTACGGCTGAATTCCTCACCCGGAACCAGACAACAGATTCCCCTTACTATCAAATCAATCTCAACTCCTGCCTCACTGGCCCGATACAGCTCATCTATCATGGCTATATCCTGCAGTGCATTCATCTTAAGCACAATGCGACCTTTTTTCCCCTTTTTAGCCAAAGCAATCTCGCGATGTATCCGCTTCTTCAGTTCGGGCAACAAGTTGAACCGGGCAATAAGCAAACGATGAAACTGAGGTTCCTCTTCTTCTTTCTGCAAAACCCGAAACAAATGATGCATATCTTCTACAATCGTCTTGTTGCAAGTATACAGAGCAATGTCTGAATAAATCTTGGCAGTCTTCTCATTGAAATTACCGGTACTCACATAAGCATAACTCCGAATCTGTTCTCCTTGTTTGTTATACCTCAAAACCAGTGCTACCTTAGCATGAACCTTCAAGCCCGGAATACTGAAAATGATATGAATACCCGCCTTACGCATCAGTTCGGCTGTAGCCAGATTGTTTTCTTCGTCAAAACGTGCTTTCAGTTCCACGAAAACCGTCACCCGTTTTCCATTCTGTGCTGCTGCAATCAGTGCATTAATCACCTCCGAATGCTCTGCTACACGATACTGGGTAATCATAATCTCACGACACATGGGATCGTGTACCGCCTCGTACAGAAAATGAATAAAATGGTCGAAACTATGATACGGATAATGCAGCAACAAATCCTTACGGGCAATCCTGCGGTACATGAAATGAGGTTCTTCCAGTCCCGGCAAACGCATGGGTACCGGCTTCTGCATCGGCTTCAGGTCGGGATTCGGATTAGGAAGCTGAGCCAGATCCTCCAGATTCAGATGCTTGTCCCCCTCCACCAGTTCTTCCTCCGTAATAGAAAAGACATCCATCAGAAAGCCCAAAAAGTCGGCAGGCATCTTGCGGTCGTACACAAAGCGGGCTACAGCCCCTATCTTGCGTTTCTTTACCTTCTCCTTCAATTTCTCCACCATATTCTCAGGCGGTACATCGTCTACAAACACATCCGCATCGCGCGAAATCTTACAGCAGAAACTACAATCCACCTCATATCCGGTAAAAACTTCCTTCAGATTATCCTTGATAATATCTTCCAGAAACATCAGATAGTACGTATCCCCCTGCTTGGGAAGTTCCACAAAGCGCGGCACCTTGCTGTAAGGCATCTTCACGATAAAATACTCCGCTTTCTCTTTACCGAGCTCATGCACCCTCACAGCCAGATACTGACGGTTATCGCGTAAAAACATACGTACCTTGTCCTTCTCTACCTTTACCGGTTGCAGATAAGGAAAGACTTCCTCCATAAAGAAACGATGCACAAACTCTCTGTGGAAAGGTTCTACCTCCTGCCGAGACTGATAAAAGACAATATGATTCCGGCGCAAAGCCGGAAGAATCTTCTGCTCGTAGATACGTACGCGCTCCTCAAGTTGTGCATTCACAATCCGGGCTATCTGCTGAATCAGTGTGTGTGCCTCGTCCACGGTCATATCTTCGCTCTTTCCACCCGAAGCCACAGCCCGATGCTCTGCCACACGTACTTTATAAAATTCTTCGAGATTCGACGAATAGATAGAAATAAAGTTGATACGCTCATACAGGGGAAGATCATCGTCGTCGGCCTCCAGCAAGACACGGAAATTGAAAGACAGCCAACTTATATCGCGGTTAAAATACTTATATTGCTTTTCCATGACGTATAGCATTCAAGGTTTTCTCAAAAATAGTACCTTTGTATGACAAAACAAAGAAAAAATGACAAGAATCGGACTATTATCTGACACACACGGCTACTGGGACGACCGGTATCTGAAATACTTTGAACCTTGCGACGAAATATGGCATGCCGGCGATATCGGCTCTATGGAACTGATTGAACGATTACAAAGTTTCCGCCCCGTGCGGGCCGTATATGGAAACATCGACGGGCAGGACATACGGAAAGCCTTTCCCTGTATCAACCGCTTCCAGATAGACGGAGCCGATGTACTGATGAAACATATTGGCGGTTATCCCGGAAAATACGATCCGTCCATACAAGGCACTCTTCTTGTCCGTCCTCCCAAACTTTTCATCAGCGGACACTCTCACATACTAAAGGTAAAATACGATAAGACTTTGGGTATGTTGCACATAAACCCGGGAGCAGCAGGAAAATACGGCTTTCACAAAGTACGTACACTGGTACGTTTCTGTATAGATAATGGAAGTTTTTCGGACCTTGAGGTCATAGAATTAAGCGAATAATACTTGTTTCTTAGAAAAATCTTTCCGTACTTTGCAGCCTGAAAATATACAACAAACTGAATATGAAAACTTATTTAGTTACAGGAGCGGCCGGATTCATCGGCGCGAATTATTTAAAATATATCTTAGCAAAACATAACGATATCAAAGTAGTAGTTCTGGATGCACTGACTTATGCCGGTAATCTGGCTACTATCGTAAAAGATATAGACAATGAACGCTGTTTTTTTGTAAAGGGGAATATATGCGACAGAGGATTGGTAGACCAGTTGTTTATAGACCACAAATTCGACTATATCGTTAATTTTGCAGCAGAAAGCCATGTAGACCGAAGCATCGACAATCCACAATTATTCTTGCAGACCAATATCTTGGGTACACAAAACCTGCTCGATGCAGCACGCCGTGCATGGGTTACCGGAAAAGACGAAAACGGATACCCTACATGGAGAAAGGACGTACGTTTCCATCAGGTTTCTACAGACGAGGTATATGGCTCACTGGGTGCAGAGGGATACTTCACCGAGGAGACACCGCTTTGTCCTCACAGTCCGTACAGTGCCTCAAAGACCAGTGCAGACCTTATTATAATGGCTTACCACGATACTTATAAAATGCCGGTTACCATTACACGCTGTTCCAACAACTACGGACCGTATCATTTCCCGGAAAAACTGATTCCTTTGGTCATCAAGAACATTCTTGAGGGAAAACGGTTGCCGGTCTACGGAAATGGTTCGAACGTACGCGACTGGCTGTATGTGGAAGATCACTGTAAAGCAATAGACCTGGTGGTTTGCAAAGGAAAAAACGGTGAAATATACAATGTAGGCGGACACAACGAGAAGCAAAACATTGATATCGTAAAACTGACCATCGCTACGATTCATCGTCTGATGACAGAGTACCCTGAATACCGCAAGGTGCTGAAGAAAAAAGAACTCAACGAACAGGGAGAAATCTCTATCGACTGGATAAACGATTCTTTGATTACTTTCGTAAAAGACCGTTTGGGACACGACCAGCGATATGCCATCGACCCAAGTAAAATTACCCGCGAACTGGGATGGGAGCCGGAGACCAGCTTTGAAGAAGGCATTGTAAAAACCATCGAATGGTATCTGAACAATCAGGAATGGGTAAAACTTGTAACCAGTGGCGATTATCAGAACTATTACGAAAACATGTACAAAAACAGATAAGACAATCTTCAAAAGAAATATTCATTTTTCTCATCTTTATGATAAGAGATGAAATTCTTTTCTATACAAACAATATACATTTACATTTCTGAAAGAGTATTATATACGACGTCGTCGGCTGCACAGTCGGCGACGTCGTTTTTATAGCCTCCGTCGTCAACTATACGGACAGCGCCGCCGAATGAAACCCGATATCAGCCACAGCATTATTCCTTACAAGAAAAAGGAAAAGGCGTAAACCCACTTTCATGGACCTACGCCTTTAGTTATATCACGGATATTGATTATCCCAGGAATGAAATCAGCACACCGGCAGCTACAGCCGAACCGATTACACCCGAAATATTACTTGCCATACAATACTGCAAGACATGGTTCTTCGGGTCGTACTTCAAGGCTATCTCATTTGCCACACGGCTTGCCATCGGCACGGCACTCAATCCGGTAGCTCCAATCAGCGGATTAATCTTCTTCTTGGTAAACAGATTGAATACCTTTACAAACAGAATACCTCCGGAAATAGACAGTGCAAATGCAAGGAAACCACCTATTACAATACCGATGGTGGTCCAGTTAAGGAAAGCATCTGTCGTCATGGTAGCTCCAACCGAAATACCCAGGAAGATAGTTGCCGCATTCATGATGCTGTTTGAAGCCGCATCAAACAAACGGGAAGTATTGCTTCCGATTTCTTTGACCAAGTTACCGAACATCAGCATACCAATCAAAGGCACTGCACTCGGCACAAAGAGTGCTACGATAGTAGTAACCACAATAGGGAACAAAATCTTCAGTACCCGCAAGTTCTTGATTTCGGTAGACGACGGATATTTCTTTTCCTGCTCCTTCATATTAATGGAAAGTTCCTTCTTCGTACACCAGATACGTACTACCAAAGGCACAATAACCGGTACCAGCGCCATGTACGAATAAGCCGCAATAGCGATAGGACCCAACAAATGAGGAGCCAGCTTAATAGTAGTAAAGATAGCTGTCGGACCATCGGCACCTCCGATGATACCCAATGAAGCAGCTTCTTTCGGAGTGAATCCCATCAGAATTGCTACCAGCAATACGGCAAAAATACCCAACTGAGCAGCAGCTCCAAAGATAGACAAGCGGAGGTTACGCAACATCGGACCAAAGTCGGTCAACGCACCTACACCCATAAAAATAATCGGCGGCAGGAAGCCGGTTTTAATCAACATATAATAAATGAAGTTCATCAGTCCCAGCTCGTGTGCAATTTCATGCAAAGGCATTTCCCAAATGTTCTTCATTACTCCATTCACCATGACCATACCGTTCTCGTCGGCCTGTATCACTCCCATATCTCCTCCGGGGAAATTGGCCAGCAATACCCCGAAAGCAATCGGTACAAGCAGCAACGGTTCATATTGTTTTTTAATTCCCAGATAGAGCAATATGAAAGCAATGGCATACATGATGAGGAAACGCGGATCAGCCACAATGTTGCTGAACGCAGTCATATCATACAATTTTGCAAATATCTCTTCCATATTACAGAATCTTCATTAAAACATCGTCTTCAGAGACCGCATCACCGGAGTTAACACAAATAGCTGTCACCGTTCCGCTGAACTCTGCACGAATGGCATTATAAGTTTTCATTGCTTCTACATAACAAACTACATCTCCCTTCTCTACCTTATCGCCTACTTTCAAAGGAGTTTCCTGAGCACTCTTGGTCAGGAAGAACTTACCTTCCAGAGGAGAAGTGATTTCTTTGCCTTCACCGGCATGAACGGCAGCCGAAGTATCGCCTGCTGCCGGCTGTGCTGCAGCCAATGTAGCCGGATTTACATCACCGAAGGCTACTGTCACACGATAAGCCTGTCCGTTGACATCGACAGTCAGTACCTTGGTCGGTTCGTTTGCCATATGTACTTCTTCTTTTTCGGCACGGCGTTTCTTTACATCTTCCAGGAAGTCGGCCTTAGCCTTTCCGCTCTTATAGGCTTCGTACTGTGCCGGATGCATGGCATATTCGAAGAGTTCTTCGTCGTCCTCTCCTGTTTCCCATTTCTTTTCCCACATCATCTGGCGATATTTCTCCAGCTGGTCCGGGTAATTATCCTGCGGATTTCCGGTAAAGAACTTACGTCCTTCGCGTTCTGCCTTCTCTACAATTTCGGGAGCAAGTTTGCCAGGCAATTGTCCTGCCTTACCCAGAATCATATCCCAGATATCGTCGGCTATCATACCCCAGCGTTCCTTGCCTTTTTCCATCTGAATGACATTCATCATAGCCAGGTTCTTGACATACTGACTGAAAGGAGTTACCAGACACGGATAACCTACACGAGGCCATACATAAGCTACTTCATCGAACAGCTTGATGAGCAACTCGTCTTGTGTCATAAACGGCAGATTGCGTTTTGCCTTATATTTGTTGATAGATTCAAGATTGGTTTCCAGGTCGGCCATCAAACTTCCCATCATACCACCGGGCAATCCGGGAGCAATAAGCAACGAGTTCATCAAACGGTTCTTCGGACTGATGTAAAGTCCCAGGAAGTCGTCCATAAATTCCTGAATCATGGAACGGACTTTCATGTAAGCCTGCATATTGATTTCCGGAACCTTGAAACCGGCATCTTTCAACATAGCCTGTACACTGATGACATCGGCATGTCCTGTACCCCAGGACAGCGGTTCCATACCTACATCTACATAATCGCAACCGGCCTTACATACCTCAAGAATAGAAGCCATATTAAAGCCCGGACCTGCATGAGAGTGATACTGAATCACGATATCCTTTTTAATCTGCTTGATACCGGCTACTACTTTTCCCAGGAACACCGGACGACCGATTCCGGCCATATCCTTGATACAGATTTCATCGCAACCAGCCTCAATCAGCTTCTTGGCCATATCGAGGTAATATTCTACGGTATGTACAGGAGAATAAGTGATACAAAGACAGCATTGTGAAATCATTCCGGCATCGTGAGCATAGCCGATAGAAGGGATAATGTTGCGGACATCGTTCAATCCGCAGAAAGTACGGGTAATATCAGTACCCTGTGCTTTTTTGACTTTATAGAACAATTTGCGGACATCGGCTGGAACCGGACTCATACGTAATCCGTTCAGCGCACGGTCGAGCATGTGTGTCTGAATACCGGCTTCGTGAAAAGGTTTTGTCCACTCCCGGACAGCTTTATTCGGATTTTCACCAAACAGCAAATTAACTTGTTCGAAACCACCCCCGTTTGTTTCTACACGGGCAAAACACCCCATTTCAATAATGGCTGGGGCCACCTTTGTCAACTGGTCTACACGCGGTACATATTTTCCGGCACTCTGCCACATATCGCGAAAGACCAAACTAAATTTTACTTCTCTTTCCATGATAGATACATGTGTTTTTCTTTTCCTGATTAATGCAATTTTTCAATTTTGATGACCTGACCTTTTCCGGCAGTCAGAATATCTACAGCAGCCTTAATGGCATCCATAGTACCTGCATCCGAAGAGGCTCCTGATGTAGCAGGTTTCTTCTTGGGTTCTTCTTCGGGAGCCACTTTGTTGACTACCGTAATCAAGAACTGACTGATCCAGATCACAATAAGAAGAATTAAAAAGACTGTAGCCATACCAACTACCATCAGCATTAATCCTGTTCCAATGTTTTCCATGTTTGTATTAATTAATATATAACAACGCGCCCTTCAGTTTCACAGCAAACTGAAGGACGCGCCAAAAGTACGGAATTTTAATTATAATCTATAACTAAATCTCGTTAAAAATATAACAGAATATTATAGCATAATCTCTTCCAAGGTTTTACGTTTCTTTTCCGGTATGGCCTGTTCCGAAGGATAACCGATTGGAATCAGTGCTATCGGCTCGATATGGGATGGTAACTGCATGACCTTTCTACAGGTATCTACATCGAAGTTGCACACCCAGCAAGTTCCTAATCCCTGTTCTGCGGCAGCCAGACACAAATGCTCTATAGCTATAGACAAGTCAACATCAGCATGGTCTTTATTATCTACTTTACGATGCCACGACTGTGTATGGTCTGCACATGCTACAATAATGCAGGGAGCAGTCTGTATCCATTCGCGGGAATAAGCTGTTTTCAGAGCAGCCAGACGTTCCGGTTCGGTAATTATCGCAAACTTCCAGGGCTGATAATTGACAGCAGAAGGAGCCAGACGTACGCACTCCATGATGTAATCCAACTTGGAAGATTCAATTTCCTTTTGCTCGTAGCTGCGAACAGAATAGCGTGTTTTTACTAAATCGAGAAAATCCATATCAATAATAATTTGAGGTTATTGATGCAAATATCGTACCTTTGCAACAACTAAACAAGATAAGATATGAAGAAATTGGTTATTTTCGATTTGGACGGTACCTTGCTCAATACTATCGCCGACCTGGCTGCCGCTACTAATTATGCTCTACAAGCATGCGGATATCCCACACACGATACAGATGCTTATCGTTTCTTTGTAGGAAACGGCATCAACAAACTTTTCGAACGTGCTTTACCCGAAGGGACCCGGAGCAAAGAGAATGTACTGAAGATACGTTCGCTGTTCGTACCTTATTACAACGAACATAATGCCGATTTAAGTCGCCCTTATCCGGGCATTGAAAATTTACTGGAAACACTTCAAAAAAAAGGATATATGCTGGCTGTTGCCTCGAACAAATACCACGAAGCAACTCAGAAACTGATTAAACAATACTTTCCACGTATCAATTTCCTTGCAATATTGGGGCAGCGGGAAAACATTCCAGCTAAGCCGGACCCACAGGTTGTATACGAAATCATGGAAAAAGCAGGAGTTGAAAGAAATGAAGTTGTCTACATTGGCGACTCTTCGGTAGATATGCAGACCGGAGCCAATGCTGGGGTTACTACCATCGGCGTATGCTGGGGCTTCCGCCCACGCACCGAACTGGAGGCCTATAACCCAAGCCTCATCGCCGAACAGGCTGAAGATATTCTGCACTTTCTGGAGAAATAAAAAGAAAAACACAAAATATACAGATTCCGGTATACAGCTATTTGACTATAAAGGTTTACTAAATGTATCTGTTTTACCGACCTGAAAAATAACGGCGATATCATTTTCACAAACGATATCGCCGTTATTATAACCACCCTCTTATAGGGTGAATATATCTATAATAGAGTCAGAGGAGGCCTTAAAAGATATACTGTAAACGCAATTGAGTCAGAAAAAAATTCTTCTTATAAAATGCATTACAATGATCTCCTACCCAAACATAACTTCCATTCAATTTTACACCCAGATACTGATTCAAATAAAAATTAACTCCAAGAGACAAATCTTTCTCTTCTCCCCCTTTTATCTCACTGTTCTTATCATTTAAATTTGAATAATTAAAACGGGCAACCAACTCTATTGCCTGAGACGTAGACGGACGTCCAGGAATCCCATACATCATATCATAATCAAATCCTGTACCTTTTATCAGAAAACCTCCCTGTACATATCCTCCATGTGAACGATATGCCTTTTGTCCGTTTGTCCGATTCATTCTGTTATAAAAATACTCTGTCTGAATCATAAAGCGAGAGGTTGTGTAAAGAAATTCCAGTATTCCTTTCCATTGGGTATTCATATCCGGAATTTCAGCTTCCAACAATGGGATTTGAAACATCGAAGTAACTCCATCACTACTGATACTGCCTGCCGGAGAAGAGATTTGATTTACATCCTTTGTACGAAAAGAAAAAGCTCCTCCCAAATGTATCAAATGACAATCAGAGTTCTTTCTGCGCCATACCGCACGGGAAGTAGAAACAAAAGAGTTTTTCTGCTCACTCCCTAATTTATTGATATCATTGTTTGTGTATATACCTGTGGCCAGATAACAAGCATCTGTATAATAATGCCAGGTAGCTCCTAATTTTCTGCTATCTGTAAAAGCTAAAACAGAAGTTGCCGACTGATGGAAACGAAGATCTGCTGTACTGATCAACATATCCATAGAGAATGGCTCGTATGTATTTCCCAAAGACAATACGCTGTGCGGAAAATGATAATTAAACAGCAAATCTTTAATAGCTACCTTTCCACCCCCTAAGCCCACATCTGCCTTTAATTCATATTTTCCATACAGGGCCTTAAATCCAAGTCTGAAATCTTCAACACGATAATACCCCTGCACGTCTTCTTTTCCATAACCAGAAACTGTAGCATCAAGCAAAGCCCGCGAACGGAATTTTATCTCCATCTTATCTTGGGCATACACAGCCCATTCTCCAGCCAAAAGACAAATCAGACCAATCAACCATTTCTTCATATTCTATAATTCTCAGCAGCAAGTTGTGAAAGAGCCTCTTCTGCCGAACATACCCATCCGTAATCGGCAATGTTGAATCTGTCCACTAGGTATCAATAATCAGCAAAGAGTTTTTATAGCCTCTATTAAGCGGACAAAATCTTCAGGAAAGACATCACCGATATTTCCAATACGGAATGTATCTGCCTGGGAAATTTTACCCGGATAAATCACAAAACCTTTTGCTTTCAGTTTCTGATAGAAATCCTTAAAGTCGAAATCTGCTGTAGGGTAATAAAAAGAAGTGATAACCGGTGACTGATCTTCATCGGGAAGCAAAGTCTTGAATCCCAACGAACGCATTCCTTCTACTAAAATACGGTGATTCTCACTATAACGGGCATAACGTGCAGCCACTCCTCCTTCCGCTTTCAATTCTTTCATAGCCTGCATAAAAGCACGCACCACATGAGTAGGCGACGTAAAACGCCATTTTCCATGTCCTTTTTCCATCGTTTCCCACTGATCGTATAAATCGAGAGACAATGAACGTGCAACTCCCTTACACTGTTCCAGCAACGAACGGCGAGCCAGAATAAATCCAAAACCTGGAACCCCCTGTATACATTTATTGGCACTGCTAATCATGAAGTCAATTCCCAAGGTAGCCATATCTACAGGTACTCCACCGAAACTACTCATGGCATCTACAATCAGTACTTTACCATGTTTTTTTACAACCTTTGCAATGGCCTCCAATGGATTCAGCACACCGGTAGTAGTTTCACAGTGCACTACAGACACATGAGTCACATCCGGATTTTCAGTAAGGAATGCATCTACAGCCTGTGGATCTACAGCCTGAGTTTCTTCAAACTTCATTACCTGACAGTTCAAATGATAGTATTCGGCTATTACCCCCATTCGTTTTCCATAAGCTCCATTTGCAACCACCAGCAAACGGTCTTCCGGACGTACTACAGAGCCCAAGGTAGCTTCTACACAGAAACTTCCACTTCCCTGCATCAACACTGCAGTATATTCTTCCGGACGAGAACTTGCCAATTCTACCAATTCCTTACGAATCACTTCTACAATACCAACATTATAGTCTTCATCCCATGTACACCAATCGCTCATCATGGCTTCTTTTACTGTTTCACTTGTAGTCAGAGGTCCGGGTGTCAATAATAAATAAGGTCTCATATTCTGTATTATTTTTATGCTTAGACAATTATAAATTCTTTACTTTTTATTCGTTGGCCATACGAGTATTAATAGAATCGATTAATGCCGGAAGTTCTTCGATTGAATCGACCACATAATGTGCTCCAGCAGCATACATACGGTTTCTTACTTCCATCATACGACGTTTCAGTTCGTCTGCCGGCAGAGCCTTTACTTCTTCTTCTGTAAGCCCCATCTCGTTGCTTCCCAATACCACTCCGACAGTCCATACACCAGCATTCAATCCTTCTTTAATATCTGAAATCGTATCCCCATATTTCAATACAGAAAAACGAGAAGGAACAGCCAAATCACACATGTTCTTATAAATCATATAAGGATAAGGGCGTCCGGCCGGAAGACCATCGGAAGTTACATGATTATCTACACGATATCCTTTCTCTGCTGCAGCAGGTACTACTACATCCATCATCTCTTTGGTATATCCTGTAGTCGACCCAATTTTTATATCACGACTGCGTAATATATCTATCGTTTCAATGACTCCGGAAATCGGACCAGTGTATTCACGCAAAGTGGCAAACAGCAAACGCTGAAACTCTGCATAACGTCCATGTACATCATCTTCATTGTAATCACGTCCGAATTTCTTACGGAAAGCTTCAGATATACGTTCCATCTGAAACAAAGCCCGTACATGATCAATCTTGGTCAACCCCATCGGACGACGTGCCTCTTCTGCAGTGATAGTTATTCCTATTGCATTAAAACTTTCAATAAAAGCAGATACAGGTGCAAAACATCCATAATCGATAGCAGTACCTGCCCAATCCATAATTACGCATTCAATCTTCTTCATATCGCAGTAGTTGTTAAGTATATATTTTCTGTTTCAATATTTTCTTTAGTATCGGTATTCTTTTTCTTTCCTCCCTGAAGTTCAATTTTCTGCAAACGGTTTTTCCGGCGAATCATATAGATAAATGAGCCTATAAAAGCCAGACTACATGCAATGCCAATCCAAACACTCATGTGGTTATAAAATGACTGCCAATCGACATGAGAAACATAAAACTCCTTGAAAAGCAGCAGAACCAAAGTTCCCAGATAACCTACAAAATCGATAGTTATAATAAAGAATCCCACATTTCCCCTTATTTTAAAACAAGCTATAAAGCGCTCAAAGAAAATAGTCTGAAAACTCAGATAGGCCATGTCCAGACAAAGACTTTGTAAAAAGAGCCAAACGGTAGTAGGAAGACTAATTGAATGGAAGTTGGCACCTAAGAAAGCCAAGGTTCCCATTCCGGCTGTAGACAATACCAGCAGAATACAAAGTACTTTTAAGTGATCGTATGTAGTAGCCAGTAAAGCAAATGTTGCCAACAAAATCAAAGTAGCGAGTGAATCTATCTGTGCAAAAGCCCAGGAGGAGACTGTAGACACATCAATAATACACACAATGAAATCCTCCTTTATGTCTCTCTGAACAGTCAGCAACAGATTGGCAGCAAAAAGCATAATCAGCACCGGCATGAACTTACAGAACAACTCCCATCGCTGAGCTCCGTTCAATGTTACACGTACTGAACGGGAAGCAATATCAGCAGCTGTCGGCTTTGGGAAACGTGTCATCATCCATCCTGTCAGACAAAGCAGAGGGAAAGCTACAGCTCCAATCAAGGCAGGCATCCAAAACTCACTTACTCCAAGTTCATTCAGTGCATAAAGTCCCATAGATTTAGCCAACCCTGAACTTAACGCCATACTCACTCCCATAATACTGGCAAGAATATCGGAGGTTCGTCTGCCTTCCAGAAAGCTAAAAATAACTCCCCACATACAACCTAAAGACAATCCATTGAAAAACAGCGCAATAATATTATATGGTAAAGGAAGTAATCCAAATGCGACCAAAGACAATTCGGATAAAGCCGCCGAACCAATAATGAACTTCAATCTGCCTTCCGGTTTCAGTTCGGAAATATATTTTATTCCCAAAAGTTTGGCACAAACATACCCCAGCAACTGAATAATGCTCACTGCAATTTTATAATCCATACCGCATACATAAAGCCCTTCAAATTCAGCTGCAGTAAAAGGCTTACGCAAAGCATAGACCAGCGAGTAAGAAAGTAATGCTGTACCACCAGCCCAAAAGACGAACAACCAGTCCGGCATTGAAGAATTTTTATTTTCAAGTGATGTTGAAGTCGAGGTTTTCATTCTTTGTTTTATCTTATTTTTGATTACGCCACAAAAGTAGAAGTCCCTCAGTAAGAAAAAAATGAATAAAAAATGAATCATAAAGCAGTAACAATTCAGAAATATTCATGCAACAATTCCCTAATAATTTTGAAAAGCATAAGAAAGCAAACTGAAACAGTTTTGTAATATAAAAGCCGTATCTTTATTCCGTTTTTTATGCTACTACAAATGGAAGAGCTCAAGGAAATCTACGAAAGAATCACTTTCTTAAGACAAAAAGGGGTAAAAATGAAGGAAATGGCAGAACAGGCTGAAATATCTCCCAGCGTATTGTCTGCCGTTTACTCTACCGTACTTCCGGCTTACCTGAAAAATATTGAAAAAGGTGAAACACAAGATGAAGCACTGCAAAATGCTTTGATGTGGGTAAACAATGTATCGAAAAAGAAATTGCTCGGATCGCTTGCCAATCTGAAAAGTTCACTGTTTGCTATGGAAATCCCTTCCAAAATCTATACAGAGAACAATAAAAACCCATTCTTGAATATGCTGGAAAACAATATGAAGGAAACGGTAACCCGAATAACCAATTTCAGTGGTATTTATCTTAGCTACAGCATTTCATCAGGAAGCAGAAGTTTAAAAATAGAACCTTATATTATCGCTCCAGCAGAAAATGGCAATTATGTAGAAGTAGGACACAATAATGCGTACGGAGTAACCCATTGGGGAGCTGTGATGATGAACGGAATCAATCATCTTTATTTAGCTTTCAACGAAAATATGACTTCACAACTGGCTCTGTTCTACATTTGTCTGAAACTCCCGATGTACGATCGTCCTCCTTTCTTAAGAGGTGTTTATACATGTTTTGACTACAACTATAACCCTGTAGCACGACGTATTCTGTTTGTGAAATATTCCGACAGCATTGCCCGAGAAGAATTCATGAAGCTAAAAGGAGAACTGAAGGCATACGAAGTGCTCAACAAAAAAGAACAAGTGTATTATGACTATACCTGCCAACCGGAAGACATCATCCGAATGTGTAATATTCCTTCTCCTCAAATGAGTGAAGAGGATCTGATCATAGAAAAGAAAATACTTTCTATCTGATAATACAAATGACTACTCCTGAACACTATAAATATTATCTTCATTCAGGAATAGTCATTTTAGTATATGCTACTTATTTCTTAGAATGAAATATATCTCAGCATCTTATAAGAATACAACTATCCATTTTTACTAATTTTCAGGTAAATCATATCTTTTAATTGTTTGCCTTCCTCAAAAATCGGATGATCATAATTATCAGTAAAAAAATTGGGTATCCGATGTGAATATACAAATCCGCAATTCGTGTAGAAAGATATGGTTATAGGAGAGTCTCCGGTCCCGACAAGCATTGTATGGCATCGAATTTTATAATGTTCCAAAAGAAAGTGTATCAACTTTTTCCCATACCCTTGACGCTGAAACTGTGGATAGACCGCAATATTTTTGATTTCGTAGATACCTTTGCCTTCTTCAGTTATAACACATAAAGCTTTAACCTCATTGTTATCAGCCAGAACAAACATATCCCCGCGTTCCAAATAGCGATCAATCATAGACTCTTGCTCATCAGCAAGGAGTAGTAAATCGAGATATTGTTTTTTGTTGCAAAATACAGGATATATATTTATCATATTTCGTTTTTTATATAAATACCTATTGCAAAAGAAGAATATAGTATAACAGAAGTTGATTATACCACTTCTATGCCTAATAAAGCTATCAAAAAAGCAAACGAGAAACAGCGTCTACTATCTATACCCGCATGCACATCTATTTTCGGGAAAGTCATCATTTCAGAATATAATTCACCGACCATTATATCATTCGAAGACAAACGAGACTCTCTTTATTGACGTCTATGCCGTCAAGTTTCACAAGAAGAAACTTTCCAAAAAGCGACATGAGAAAAACATCACTGAAGCTGTGGGCGTCGTAGCCAATCTGAGGCTAATTTAAGAAGACTAATAAGAATTTTTCTTCTGCTTGAACGATTGAAACCAAGAATCAAAAATTGATTCATGTAGTTTTATATTGTTTTTGTAAAACTCTTTGCTCCAGCCGTTTTTAAGTCCGCAATCTTTCATATATTCACTCAAAGGCTCAAGCCCCATCTCCTTTCTGAGTGAATCGACTTTATTAATATCCTGTAGAGGGACCAGATAATGAACTCCATTCCTGATTATTCTCTGCGTCCCATAAATTTGTTTTTCTCCTTGATTCATAAGACACCTGTCAGTCAGAAAAGCATATTGCCAACCTTTAGCCGCACCCTTTAAGACTGCTTCTTTCAGTATAGGTAAATACTTATTCTGAATTAAGGAATCTTCTGAATGTTGAATACAAAGAAAAAGAGCCTCGTTCGCTTCATATCCAATATCATCGGGAGAAAGCCAACCGTATTGATCAATGATTTCAGTAACTCTAGCAGCATTTCTCCGGTCTATGCTATCCATTATTTTTCTTATTTTATCTGCATTCCGTTTCTTCCTCCAAGCATCCATCAACAACAGACGTATACTTTGATCTTCAATTCTTATCTCTTTTAATTCCTTTCCAATAGAATATAATTCTGCATCATACTCTTTTTCATAAGCATCAAGAATTCTGATGTAGGTCTTATTAAACGACATAGTATCTTGCTTATCCAGATAATAATGGCAGCTATCCACGATACTTGAAAAATTTTGCGCTTCAGATGTATTGCAGAACAGCAAAAACAAACAGATATAAAACAAATTCTTTAACATAACGTTTTGATACAAGAATAAATATAATATACAGAGGACAATAGCATGGTAATAAAATATAAATTTACAGTGACCAATTATCACATTTAAACAATTATCACTATGTTCCTAGCACCAAAATTACGGAAACTTATTTATGGCCGATAATTTTTGCAAGGAATTTACGTTGCAAAAAGAAAAAGATATGATTAAAGACAAGACATCATTCTTTCAGCAATTTCACTGTCAGCTATCGTAACCTATTGTTTCTTTGAAACATTGAAGTGAACTTTATCAATGAATTTACTTACATCAAGAATCGTTAAAAGACCTTCCCGATTTTTCAGTAACGATTTAGTAACGGAACTTTGTCTGAAGTGGGCATTTGAATGTCTTTCGGTTGCCCACCGGATAAATAGAAAAAGTCCCGTAAAATATTGATTTTACGGGACTTGTCTTTAACATCTTAAGTTTTAGCGGAGAGACAGGGATTCGAACCCCGGGTACCTCGCGGTACAACGGTTTTCAAGACCGCCGCAATCGACCACTCTGCCACCTCTCCAAAACTCTTTTTGAGAGTTGCTTTGTTTTTCAAAAGCGATGCAAAGGTACGCATTATTTTTAAACCTGCAAATATTTTGGAGCTTTTTTGATTATTTTTTTTCATTATCGTACCTTTGTACCCGAAAACAAGCATGATTTACCAAATAAAAGCATGATATACCCTCAGAATTTTGAGCAGAAAATAGGATTCGATCAAATCCGACAATTATTAAAAGGAAAGTGCCTGAGTACACTGGGTGAAGAACGGACAGAAGAAATGGCGTTCTCCGACGACTATAATGAAATCAACCGTCGTCTGGAACAGGTAACAGAGTTTATCCGTATCATTCAGGAAGAAGATGAATTTCCAGATCAGTATTTCTTCGATGTTCGCCCTTCCCTCAAACGCATACGCGTAGAAGGTATGTATATGGACGAACAGGAATTGTTCGACCTGCGCCGTTCCTTGGAAACTATCCGGGACATTGTACGTTTTCTTCAGCAAACCGATGAAGACGACGAAACATCCGGTGAAAACTCTCCTTATCCTGCACTCCACGAATTGGCCGGAGACATTATGGTCTTTCCGCAACTTATCACACGCATCAATAATATATTGGATAAGTTCGGAAAAATAAAAGACAACGCATCGGCAGAACTATTGCGTATCCGCCGCGAACTGTCTGCTACAACCAGCAGCATTTCACGAAGTCTGAACAGTATTCTCCGCTCTGCACAATCGGAGGGATATGTAGATAAGGATGTTACTCCCACCATGCGAGACGGCCGTCTGGTAATACCTGTAGCACCGGGCATGAAACGCAAAATACGAGGTATCGTACACGATGAATCGGCTACCGGAAAGACTGTCTTTATAGAACCGGCAGAAGTGGTGGAAGCCAACAACCGCATCCGCGAACTGGAGGGAGAAGAACGGCGGGAAATTATACGAATTCTCACCGAGTTTTCTTCCATCGTACGCCCACAGGTTCCGGCTTTGCTTGGCTCTTATGAGTTCTTGGCAGAAATCGACTTTATCCGGGCAAAGGCTTTATTCAGTATTGATATCAAAGCTTGCAAACCTTCTTTTGAAAACCGACAAGTAGTAGACTGGATGGAGGCGATACATCCATTGCTCCAAATGTCGCTTGCCAAGCATAATAAAAAGGTAGTTCCTCTGGATATCGAACTCACACCCAAACAGCGCATCCTGCTTATTTCCGGTCCGAACGCCGGAGGTAAATCAGTCTGTCTGAAAACAGTCGGTCTCCTGCAATATATGCTCCAGTGTGGTTTGCCTGTGTCAATGCACGAACGGAGCCATGCGGGTATATTCAGTCATATCTTTATTGATATCGGCGACGAGCAAAGTATCGAAGACGATTTGAGTACGTATTCTTCGCACCTTACCAACATGAAGAATATGATGAAATACTGCAACGGACAAAGTCTGATTCTGATTGATGAATTTGGTGGAGGTACAGAGCCACAAATCGGCGGCGCTATCGCAGAGGCTGTATTAAAGCGCTTCAATGCACGAGAGACATTCGGCGTCATTACCACTCACTACCAAAATCTGAAACATTTTGCAGAGGAACATGAAGGGGTAGTCAATGGAGCTATGCTATACGACAGACACGAAATGCGTGCCTTGTTCCAACTGCAGATTGGTAATCCGGGAAGTTCATTTGCTGTAGAAATTGCACGTAAAATCGGCTTACCGGAAGAGGTTATTGCCGATGCTTCGGAAATTGTAGGCAGTGAATATATACAGAGCGACAAGTATTTGCAGGACATTGTACGCGACAAACGTTACTGGGAAACCAAACGCCAGAATATCCGCAAGCGGGAAAAGCACATGGAAGATACCATTGCACGCTACGAACGCGAGATAGAAGAACTGGAACGGAGCCGGAAGGAAATCCTACGGAAAGCCAAAGAGGATGCCGAACGTTTGTTGCAGGAATCGAACGCAAAGATTGAAAATACCATCCGTACCATCAAAGAGGCACAAGCAGAAAAGGAACGTACTCGTCTGGCACGTCAGGAACTGGTAGACTTCCGTCAGCAGGTGGAAGAAATAGAAAAGGCTGCAATGGAGGAAAAAATTGCCCGCAAAATGGAAAAGTTGCGTGAAAAACAGGAACGAAAGAAGGATAAAAAAGCCAAGCAGCAGAATGCACCGGCTGCACAGCCTGTTGTTCCGAAGGTTCTCCCTATTGAAGTCGGTATGCATGTCCGCATCAAAGGACAAACCAGCGTAGGACAAGTGCTTGAGATAAACGGGAAAAATGCAGTGGTAATGTTTGGTCTGATGAAGACCAATGTAAAGACAGAACGTCTGGAACGCACGGAAGCTCCCAAACAATCGGCTTTGCAAACAAAAACTACATTTGTGAGCAGTGCAACTCAGGAACAGATGTACGAAAAGAAACTAAACTTCAAACAAGACATCGACGTACGGGGAATGCGGGGAGACGAAGCAATACAGGCAGTCACTTATTTCATAGACGATGCCATCCTGGTCGGTATGAGTCGTGTACGTATCCTGCATGGAACCGGAACCGGTATCTTACGTACGCTTATCCGTCAGTATCTGAGTACCGCACCGGGAGTAGCACACTTCCAGGACGAGCATGTGCAGTTTGGAGGAGCCGGCATTACAGTAGTCGACTTAAAATAAGCCATCGGATACTTTAAGAGTATAACCGACACGTGATATTACGTGACTTGTATCGAGAGGCAACGATACTTGTATCATCAGCAAACGTGACTTGTATCGTAAGCTCTCGATACAAGTCACGTTTTTTAGTGCATTCAGTCTTTTATCGGTCTTCCCCAAACAGCAAGCGATAATCTCTCTTAGCAGCCGGTTCTACCCATTTCTCCGGAATAAATTTCCATTGATTCAGCGGGCGAGGATCGAGTATTTTTACTTCTTCAATGCGTTTCATCAAGTAGTAACGAAGGTCTTTTTCTGTAGCAAACACAATACGTTTTGCCAAGTCTTGCTTAGGAATACCCGCTCCTTTGGTCAACAGGTCACCTCCTCCGTTGCCACGATAGGAATTGACTGCTACCTTGTACATTTTGTCCATGCGGAAAGGTGTTCCATCGGCCATGCTACGGATGTTGATTTTTTCTCCTTGCGGCTTGGTTACATCTACTGTATACAGAATACCTGCAGCCGAATCGAAGTTAAAACTTGGATTCTTGAAGCGTCCAAAACCTTTATCTTTCTCGTTCAGCAGCATCAGATGGTCGTCGGGCGATTTCATCTGATTCGTCCAAATGGCATACGACATTTCCAAGAAATCTTTTATTTCCTTTCCGGTCAGCGTCATGGTGTAAAGCATGTTCTCGTATTTATACAAATTGAACATATCACTCACATAAATATCACCTTCCTTAATCTCAGCCGCAAACGAAAGTGGTGCACAGAACGAGACATCTGCTCCTGTAATGTCGAGTTGCAACTGATGAATCAAATCGATAAAGGCAGAAGGGCCAAAATAGGCATCTTTTGTGGTAATTGTCTTATTGATGCGTCCTATTTTACGCGATACAAAATCGGCCGTAGCCTGATACTGCTTTTCGAATGTTTTCAAGAAAGCCTCATCGGGAGCATAACGGTCTACAGAAGCCAACTTGCCCTCAACAGATTTCCGTATTACCTTGCCGTCTTTTTTCACGACTTTTACCGTCACATCGGCTACAACCTTCGCCATATTAGCCGGATCGACCAACAATACAGAATCGCCTGCTTCATTAATAATCTTCTGACAAGTACGTACATGGTCATGTCCCATAAACACCACATCAAACCCCGGTACCCGACGGGCTACATCTCCCGAACCGTTTTCTACTACATTATCCAACTTATTTCCTTCCGGTCCGGCATGGAAAAGGCCAATCAAGACATCAGGCTTTTCTTTTTCCTGTATCCACTTTACCCACTTACGGGCAGATGTTTCCATATCTTCAAACCGTAACCCACTCCACAACTGCTCAGGCAACCATGAAGGAACAGCCGGAGTGATCATTCCCAGCACCACCACCTTTACCCCTTCTCTCTCAATCACCTTGTAAGGAGGAAGATAAGTCTTTCCGGTTTTCACATCCATAATATTTGCTCCCAGTACAGGGAATTTACACTGGCTCACCCATCGGTCGTACACGGCATGTCCGGCTTCAATGTCATGGTTTCCCATTGTAGCCACATCATAATGCATATAGTTCAACATATCTGCTACTACATGCACCGAAGTGGTATCTATATAATTATAATAATAGGCTACCGGTTGTCCTTGCAGAATATCTCCGTTATCCATCAGAATCAGACGGTTTCCATACGTCTTCCGCATCTCTCCTACCAATGCACTGACACGCGCCAGACTTCCCTGCACAGAATGGCGGCGAATGAAATCATAAGGATAATAACATCCATGTACATCACTGGTTTCTATAAGTTTCAATGTCACTTCTTTTTCGGATGATGCAGAAACAGGGGTATAATATCCAATACCTAAAAATGCCATCATACAGACAAAACAATTCTTTATTTTCATGGTCAATATAAAAATGATGATTTGCTAAAGTAAGTATTTTAATCCAAGCTGGCAACTGAAAAGAGTTTTAATGGTGTACCATATTTACAGTATCAGCCTTGCTAGTTTGAAATTTTCTTGATAAATTGCACTTTATTTATTATCCCAACCTGAAACAAACTTAAAAAAACAACCCATGAAAAAACTGTTAGTATTATTTTTCGGAATACTGGCTATCTCCGAAATGAAAGCAGAAGACACTCTTTATGTAAAAGAGCCTCAGATTCCTATTCTGATAGAAAGACAGGACAATGTACTTTTCTATATGCGTTTAGATGCAAAGGAAACACGTACCTTGAACAATATGGAGATTACTTTCGACAAAAACGTACCTCTCTCCGAAATTAAAGCGGTGAAACTGTATTATGCAGGAACAGACGCTTCACAAGACAGAGAACAAAAGCGTTTTGCTCCAGTAGAATATATTTCCAGCCATAAACCTGGACAGACCTTGAGCGCGAATCCTTCGTATTCTATTCTGAAGTCAACTGTATCGCCTAAGAAAAATACAGTAGTACTGGAAGGAGAACAAAAGCTTTTCCCTGGATACAATTTCTTCTGGGTAAGTATAGAGATGCAGCCTTCGGCTTCACTGCATACTAAAATTATGGCAGATATCAGTCAGGTAAAGGCAGATGGAAAAATTATCCCTTGCAAAAGCGTAGAACAAAAAGATGTAATACGCCGTTTGGGAGTTGGAGTCCGCCACGCCGGCGATGATGGTTCGGCTGCTTTCCGTATTCCCGGATTGGTTACAACAAACAAAGGCACATTGCTTGGGGTATACGATGTACGTTACAACAGCAGTGTCGATTTGCAAGAACATATCGATGTGGGATTAAGTAGAAGTACCGATGGCGGAAAGACCTGGGAAAAGATGCGTCTGCCTTTGTCCTTCGGAGAATATGGAGGTCTGCCTGCTGCACAAAACGGTGTGGGCGACCCGTCTATATTAGTCGATACAAAAACCAATACCATCTGGATTGTTGCAGCATGGACACACGGCATGGGTAATCAGCGTGCATGGTGGAGTTCACATCCGGGAATGGATCTGAATCATACTGCCCAATTGGTTATGGCTAAAAGTACAGACGATGGAAAAACATGGTCGAAACCTATCAATATCACAGAACAGGTAAAGAAACCGGAATGGTACTTTTTGCTACAAGGTCCGGGAAGAGGTATTACAATGGACGATGGTACCTTAGTCTTCCCTATTCAGTATATCGGTGAAGACCGTATTCCTAATGCCGGTATCATGTATAGCAAAGACCGGGGAGAGACATGGCACATCCATCAGCATGCACGTACCAATACTACAGAGGCACAAGTAGCAGAAGTAAGTCCCGGTACACTTATGCTGAACATGAGAGATAACCGTGGAGGAAGCAGAGCTGTTTATACGACTACCGACTTAGGAAAAACCTGGAAAGAGCATGAATCATCGCGTACGGCTCTGATAGAGCCGGTATGTATGGCAAGCCTCATCAGTGTAAAAGCTAAGGATAATGTATTGGGAAAAGATATTCTTATTTTCTCCAATCCAAACATGACCAACGCACGAAGAAATATAACCATCAAAATCAGCCTTGACGGAGGATATACCTGGAGTCCGGAACACCAACTGTTATTGGATGAAGGAGAGAACTGGGCATACTCTTGCCTGACAATGGTAGATAAAGAAACAATTGGTATTCTTTATGAAAGCAGTGTTGCACATATGACTTTCCAAAGTATTAAACTTAAAGATATTGTGAAAGAATAATATTAATGGAACAATTCAGCCAACTCATTGCAGCAGAACTGAAGCTGCCCATACACCGTATTGAAAATACATTAAAACTGCTGACTGGAGGGGCTACCATCCCCTTCATCAGCCGCTACCGCAAGGAAGCAACCGGAGGACTGGATGAAGTACAGATAAGCGATATCCATACTCGCTACGAAAAGCTCTGCGAACTGGCCAAACGAAAGGAAACTATCCTGTCGACTATTGAAGAACAGGGTAAACTGACTGATGATTTGCGCCGTCGTATTGCTGATTGCTGGGACAGTACCGAACTGGAAGACATCTATCTGCCTTATAAACCCAAGAGAAAAACCCGTGCCGAAGCCGCCCGACAAAAGGGACTGGAACCTCTGGCTATGCTGTTGATGATGCAACGGGAAAATAATCTCTCCGCACGGGTACGTACCTTTGTAAAAGGAGATGTAAAAGACGAAGAAGAAGCACTGAAAGGAGCTCGCGACATCATTGCCGAACAGGTAAACGAAGACGAACGGGCACGTAACCTGATGCGCAATCAGTTCAGTCGCCAGGCTGTCATTACAGCCAAGGTAGTAAAAGGTAAAGAGACAGAGGAAAGTGCAGCCAAATATCGCGATTACTTCGATTTCAGCGAACCGTTGAAACGTTGTACATCACACCGTCTGCTTGCTATTCGCCGGGGAGAATCGGAAGGTATTCTGAAGGTCAGCATTTCACCGGCGGACGAAGAAGAATGCAATACACGTCTGGAACGTCAATTCGTACGTGGCAACAATGAATGTGCCCGTCAGGTAGCAGAAGCTGTACGCGACGCATACAAGCGTCTGCTTAAACCCTCTATCGAAACAGAGTATGCCGCATTAAGTAAAGAAAAGGCAGATGAAGAAGCCATCCGTGTATTTGCCGGCAACCTGCGTCAACTGCTTTTGGCTCCTCCTTTAGGACAGAAACGAGTGATGGGAATCGACCCGGGATTCCGTACCGGATGCAAAATTGTATGTCTGGATGCACAGGGAGGCCTGCTTCATAACGAAGCCATCTACCCCCATCCACCTAAGTCGGAATACAGTCTGGCCGCCCGCAAACTGGTAAAACTGGTAGAACAATACAAGATAGAAGCCATTGCCATTGGTAACGGAACTGCCAGCCGGGAAACAGAACAGTTTGTCACCTCACAACGCTACGACCGGGAAGTACAAGTCTTTGTTGTAAGCGAAGACGGAGCTTCCATTTATTCGGCTTCCAAAACAGCACGGGAAGAATTCCCTGATTATGATGTAACTGTACGTGGCGCAGTCTCTATCGGCCGACGGCTGATTGACCCATTGGCTGAATTGGTCAAGATAGATGCCAAATCCATTGGTGTTGGACAATATCAGCACGATGTAGACCAGACACAACTCAAAGCAGCCTTAGACCAGACCGTAGAAAGTTGCGTAAACCTGGTAGGGGTTAATGTCAATACAGCCAGCAAGCATCTGCTCACGTATGTATCGGGATTGGGAGCTACCCTGGCACAAAACATTGTAGACTATCGCACAGAGAACGGTGCATTCCGTTCGCGCCGTGAGTTGATGAAAGTTCCTCGTATGGGAGCCAAAGCCTTCGAACAATGTGCAGGATTCTTACGCATCCCACAAGCAGAAAATCCGTTGGATAATTCTGCGGTTCATCCGGAAAGTTATGCAATTGTAGAACGGATGGCAAAAGACTTGCATTGTACAGTAGCTGATTTGATACGCGACAAAGGACTTCGCGAACGTATCCGGATAGAAGACTATGTAAGCGATACTGTAGGTATTCCTACACTGACCGACATCATGCAAGAACTCGATAAACCCGGACGAGACCCACGACAGAAAATACAGGTTTTCGAATTCGACAAGAACGTACGTACCATTGACGACTTGCAGGAAGGAATGGAGTTGCCGGGTATAGTCACCAATATCACGAACTTTGGCTGTTTTGTAGACATCGGCATCAAGGAAAACGGACTGGTACACATCTCTCAATTATCCGACCAGTTTGTAAGCGATCCGACATCGGTAGTCAGCATTCACCAGCATGTACGGGTAAAGGTACTAAGTATAGACCGAGAGCGTAAACGTATCCAGCTTACCATGAAAGGAATGAAGTAAATACTTTCTTTCAAAAATAAATAAGGGAGTAAAACAATATATCACATTTGCTTTACTCCCTTTCTTTATACCTTTCTGTTTCAGTCTATGCTTTTACAGCAAACGAAAAAAGGCTATAGTGTGATTTTCTCCAAATCGTCTGGCACATACACATTGCCCTTAAACTCTTGAGCAGCCTCCTGCGTATATTTTTCCTTACGCACAGACAAAGTCTTGTCTTCTGTATGATACAGCAACAAATTCTTCACTCCCAATTGTGCAGCCAGTCTTCCTGCATCCAAAGCTGTACTATGATGTTTCTCATAAGGCTTAAACTCATCTCTATCAGCATACAGACAAAAAGCCTCACAAAGCAACCAATCTGCATGCTCTACATAAGAACGGTTCTGTTCTTTATAAGGCTCATCCCCAAGACAGACCAATGATTTTCCTCCGGGAAGTTCAAGACGGAAGCCAAACTGCTTTTCTTTAGTAGACAAGATATCAAAACACTGCATACTTGCTCCTGCGACTTCCCAACGCTCACCGTCTTTTACCTCGCAGAAACGAACGTTCTTCTCTATACAAGCTACAATCTTAGCCGGAAGTGTCGCACGGCAAATCCACGACAGTACATCTATCACTTTATCGTGTCCATATACCCGAAACTCTCCCTCATACTTGCCCTTCTGCATTTGCTGAGCTATCATCCGGATAACCCATACTGCTCCCAAGATATGGTCGGTATGTGCGTGAGTAATGAACATATCTTTCACATCTGCCAGCGACAAACCTGCCTTCTCCATCTGAACCAAGATTCCATTTCCTCCTCCGGCATCTACCAACAATACCCTTTCGCCCATGCGAACGGCAAAACATGTATTATAACAGCGGGTGACAGCAGCATTCCCTGTACCCAACATAATCAATTCCATCGTATCCATACCCTTTATCGCAACAATTATTGAATTACTTTTTTCAAAGCTTTCTGAACAAGACCTTCCATCACCTTATACCCCTCTACGGTAGGATGTACCCCATCTTCCGAATATTTTAAAGGTAATCCATCGCGCTCATCTTTCATTGCCGAATGATAGTCGACAAAAGGAATACCCTGTGCATCGGCAAATTCCTTAAACTTCGCATTCAGTTTCTTTATATCTTCTGCTGGTTTCAGTTCCGGACGCCATCCAAACTGAAAAGCAGGCAAAGTAGAACATAGCACTACCTTAATTTGATTGGCCTGTGCCAACTGTACCATAGAGACTACATTATCGAACGTTTGCTCAAGAGTCATTGCATAATCATTACGAGCAATATCGTTTGTCCCTGCCAGAATCACAACGACCTGCGGATTCAATGCAATCACATCCTGACGGAAACGCATCAACATCTGTGCAGAAACCTGCCCGCTTATCCCTCTACCTACATATCCGTTCTGAGTAAAGAAATCCGGATCTGCAACCGGCCAACCGTCAGTAATTGAATTTCCCATAAAAACAGCCTTTACCGGTCCCTGCACCATTTTATTATCTTCTTGATATCTCTCCAAACCTGCCCAGTCTTGCAAAGGTTCCTGAGCCATCAATTGTAAACTACCAGCTAAGCACAATGCTGCTACCATTATAGATTTCATAATAAATACCATTTAATTATATTTAATTTTCGCTCTTCTATCGCTTCTACGATATAATCGTACAAATTAAATAATAACATTCTATTTTTCACCCAACTCCTTGCCGTAAATTCCGGATAAAAGGAGAAAACAAGCACTTTCCCATTATAATACATGAATAAAAAAAGGAAATCACCTCTACACATCACTGTATTTTTCTATAATTTTGGCCTCAATAAAAAAGCAAGATTATGGAAGATGCAACAAATAATGAAATCTGCGGTTGGTTTGTATTCAACAGCGGACAAGTACTGATAGAAAAGCATACAGACGGATATCACATCCCTTTTGGTGCGCAACCACCGGTACCCATTCCTATAGGAAGTACCGTACACAGCATTGGAACAATCAATAATCTTCCCGCCAAAACTTATCTCATCCATACTCCAGTAACAGGAGATGAATCCAGCCCGTGCATGATGAAAGACCTTCGAGCCTCTTTCGACGTACTTCCACTGAACGAATATAAAATGGCAGGAAAAGCATCACAAATACTGAACTGGGACAAGAACAGTCGCTACTGTCCGATGTGCGGAGTTCCTACCACACAAGTCTCTCCCATAGCCAAACGCTGTCCGGAATGCCGCCAGGAATTTTATCCGCGCATATCGCCTGCAGTCATTGTACTGATAAAAAAAGGAGATAGTATCCTTCTTGTACATGCCCGCAACTTCAGAGGCACATTCAAAGGTCTGGTTGCAGGTTTTCTTGAACCGGGAGAAACCCTGGAAGAATGTGTACATCGGGAAGTGATGGAAGAAACAGGACTCTGCATCCGTAATTTGAAATACTTTGGAAGCCAACCCTGGCCTTATCCAAGTGGCATTATGATAGGATATACCGCCGAATACGAAAGCGGAAATATTAAGCTGCAGGAAGAAGAGTTAAGTGCAGGAGCTTTCTATACCCGAGACAATCTGCCGGAAATTCCCAAGAAACTCAGCATCGCACGCCGGCTGATTGATGCGTGGATAGAAGGAAAAATATAAAGAAATACAAACTTTATAAAAATAGAAGAGGATAGAACACAAGAAACTTATTCTTGTTCATTCTATCCTCTTCTTATTATATTAGAAAGTCTTTACGTCAAAATCAATCCAATACAGTTACCCATCCGTAAGGATCAGCCTCATCACCATACTGAATAGCACGCAACTTGTTATATAGCTTTTCACTGATTGGACCTGGTTTACCATCTTTCGCAATAACATACGATTTATGATTTTCCAAATCATCGATACGTCCGATAGGGCTGATTACAGCTGCTGTACCACAAGCTCCAGCTTCTTCGAATGTTTCCAATTCTTCTTCTGGAATAGGACGACGTTCTACTTTCATTCCCATATCTTCTGCCAACTGCATCAGACTACGGTTTGTAATAGACGGAAGAATAGAGGTAGACAACGGAGTGACATAAGTATTATTTTTTATTCCGAAGAAATTGGCTGCACCACATTCATCGATATATTTCTTTTCCTTTGCATCCAAATAGAATTCGCTGGCATATCCGGCATCGTGAGCCATTTTGTTGGCACGCAAGCTGGCAGCATAGTTACCTCCTACCTTATAAGTACCTGTACCCAACGGAGCAGCACGGTCGAACTGACGGATGATTACATAAGGATTTGTAGCAAAACCACCTTTAAAATAAGGTCCTACCGGACTTACAAAAATTACAAACAAATATTCTGTAGCCGGACGTACACCCACCTGTGCTCCTGTACCAATGAGCAACGGACGGATATACAGAGAAGCCCCGCTTTCATAAGGAGGGATAAAACGTTCGTTAGCTTTTACCACCTTACGTACAGCCTCACAAAACAATTCTGTAGGCAATTCCGGCATCAAAATACCGTTACAAGTGCTTTGCAGACGTTCAGCATTTGCTTCCGGGCGGAAGATACGAATCTTACCGTCTTTTCCACGATAAGCCTTCAAACCTTCGAAGGCTTCCTGTCCATAGTGCAGACATGTAGCTGCCATGTGGATATTGATAGTTTCTTCAGAACAAAGTTCTAATTCTCCCCATTTTCCATCGCGGTAATAACAACGTACATTGTAATCTGTCCGTATATAACCAAATGACAGATTAGCCCAATCTATTTCTTTCATTGTGATATAATGTTTATTACTTTAATTACACTTTACAACTTAGCAAACAAAAGTACAGTTTATATCTACATCAACAAACTTTTTAGGTCTGTTTTTTTCCGAAAACAATCTATTGTACAAATAAAAAAATACTCTCCTCAAAAAGTGAGGAGAGTATTTCCCGAATTTAAACGATATATCTTTCTTTTATTCACCTACATTGAGTGTAGCAATACTTACTCTGTTCCATTTCGGACGAGAGAATACATCACCTACTCCCTGGCCTTCTGCGGTGATACGTGCTGCATCAATATTATATTTGTCTACCAACATATTCTTCACTGCATCCGCACGCTGCTGTGCTACGCGAGTATTTACTGCAGCCGGTCCTTCCGGAGAAGCATAACCTTTCACTGTCAAAGTAGCTTTCTCGTTCTTTTCCATATACGAAGCGATACGTTCGATAAGCAGATGCTGGTTTTCACTGATCACTACTTCATCCTGGCGGAAGGTGATAATAGCTTCCCATGCCGGTGAAACAGTATTCTTTTCCATAGACTCTACAGCCTTTCTGTTAGCCTCATCAAGTTGAGCCTGCAAATCGTTTGCTCTAGCCGATTCGGCAGCAAGCAATGCTTCTTTTTCCTGAGCTTCACGACGCAATTCATTTACTTTCGCATTCAAAGCATCCATTTCTGCTGGATCGCATACATTTGCCAATGTCATATAATGTTTGCCATTGCTGTTGCGGAAATGATAAGTTACTCCAGCCAGCAATTCAACACTGCTCTTGTTTACGTTCAACAAATAAGCACGATGCCCATCCATGCGATATACAAGAGAAGGTTTTACACTTAAAGTCCAAGCTTTTGATTCTCCCAAATTGAAGTTGAAGTTTAGACCGAACTTGCTGGCCATATAGCAATAATCCCAGTCACAATAACCGCGGTTCATCACATCAATACCCCATCCGATACCTCCGACAGCTTCTACTTCAAACAAACGAGGCTCGCCACGATAACCGGCAAACCAGTTATTCAAATTGAATTTACCCAATGCCATCAAACGAGCTCCATCGAAAGCAGTAGAACTTGCGGTTCTATTGATAGAGGTCATCGCTTCAAAAGACAAACCTAAAATAGGAGTTACCTGCTTACCAAATTCCAAACCAGTAGTAAAACGCATATCTTTAAAAAATGCGGAATGAGTAGTAGGAGTCACACCTCCGGCATTCCATCCAATGTACCAGTTATCTGTAAACTTCGTACCTTCATACACTTTCTGCGCATTTGCAGACATTGCCATTGCAACTGTAGCAATAGCCAATAAAATTTTCTGTTTCATAAAATCATAGTTTTAGTTTAATGTACCGTTCAAATCTCCTGTTCTGCTAAGATAACATAATAAACGATATTAATGTTCAATTAGGCAGAAAAAAACATTTTTTTTAACCATAAATAAAAGGAATGAGCTACCTTTGCAATCAATGAAAAAATTTCATCTTACTTTATACGACATTTTGATTTTAATGTATTTAGCATTAATCTTCCTAATAATTAATTAAATAACAAAACCAATGAAGAACAAGAAGACTATTTATGTCCTCCTTATCCTATTTTTTATATTGACGAGTACCATCATTGCCGGATACTGTTTATTATTCAACCATCCTTTCCAGATAGAAAAACGTACCTATCTCTACATAGACGAAGACGACAATATAGATTCTGTATACACAAAGATTGAGAACAGACTGCATGCATCTACCTTAAGAGGTTTTCATTTACTATCCTCTTTGTCGGGATATGCAGAACAAATACACCCTGGAGCCTACCAGATAGATGCCTCATATACTACCTGGAAAACGTTCCATCGCTTACAACATGGTATGCAGACTCCTGTCAGACTGACTATTCCAAGTGTGCGCACACTCGACAAATTGGTCAAAACCGTTTCCAGACAAATTATGGCAGACTCTGCCAGTCTTTCCGGCTTACTGAACGACAGCACATTCTGTGCACACTTAGGATACAATTCCAATACACTTCCGGCACTTTTCATTCCTGATACCTATGAAGTATATTGGACAATAACTCCGGAGCAGTTTGTAGAAAGAATGCAAAAAGAACATAAGAGATTCTGGAACGAAGAACGAATAAAAAAAGCACAACACATCGGATTTACACCGGTAGAAATAGTTACTTTAGCTTCTATCGTAGAGGAAGAAACCATAAAGAAAGCAGAGAAACCAATGGTGGCCGGACTCTACATCAACCGCCTCCACAAAGGTATGCCACTACAAGCTGACCCTACTGTAAAATTCGCTTTGCAGGATTTTACCTTGAAACGTATCCGACACAAACATCTTGAGTGCGACAGTCCGTACAATACATACAAATATCCGGGACTACCTCCCGGGCCCATCCGCATTCCTTCTATCGACGGAATAGAAAGTGTACTCAATTACACTCGCCATGATTATCTTTATATGTGTGCAAAAGAAGATTTTTCGGGTTATCATAATTTCGCTGAAAATATGACGAAGCATTTGCAAAATGCAGCACGCTATCAGAGAGAATTAAACAAACGGAATATTCACTAAAAACAAGCCTATATAACAATTCGTTTCAGATTTGATTTATATTTAATAAACACTTGTTTCAATCTTTAATCGGCGTCGTCGATTCTACAAACAACCACGTCGGCTGTAAAATCGACGGCGCCAACTGTACATATGACGACGTCGGACAAAAAACAATTCTTGTAACAAGCACCTCCGATAACATTCTCCACCACATCCACTCCTTCTCTACTGCAATAAAGGCATAAAAAAACTGCCGTTCCACCTGAAGCAGAACAGCAGTTTCTATTTGATTCAATCTTATTTTTTATTTACAGCGGCTTGTATTCCACAAAAGCTTCCATTGCTTCGTAGCATGCCAATCCCAAATCGTTGTACAGGTTTGCTGTACCACGGTTACGGTCTTCACTACGTTGCCAGAACAAACGTTCGTCGTTACCCAAGAATGGAGCACTTTCCATTTGCGACTGATGTTTCAAGATTGAATTACGTTTTGCACGCAATTCTTCCGGACTCAATGGAACGGCCATTTCAATGTTTTCGATTTCCCACTCTGCCCATGCACCACGGTACATCCAGATACGGCAATCGTTCAACCATTCTGCACCCGCTTTCTTTTCTTCATCAATTGCAGCAAATACAGCATCTGTACATACACGATGAGTTCCGTGCGGGTCAGCCAAGTCACCAGCTACATAAATCTGATGAGGTTTTACCTTACGCAGCAAATCCATCACAATTTCCACGTCGGCTTCGCTGATTGGGTTCTTTTCAATACGTCCGGTTTCATAGAAAGGAAGATCGAGGAAATGAACTCTTTCCAATGGAATCTGATTGTATGTAGAAGCTGTACGAGCTTCTCCACGACGAATCAATCCCTTAATGGTCAAGATATCACGCGTATCCATATCTCCTTCTTTCTTCTGGCTCAGGAACTGTTTGATTTCCGCATATTTGTTACGGATAGTTTCGTTCTGGTTGCCATCAAACAACTGGTTGAATCCATTGATGAAATGCATGAAACGAACCACTTCTTCATCACCTACGGCAATGTTTCCCGAAGTTTCATACGCTACATGTACTTCATGTCCCTGCTGTACCAGACGACGGAGCGTACCTCCCATAGAAATCACGTCATCATCTGGATGCGGAGAGAATACTACCACACGTTTCGGAAATGGTTTGGCACGTTCCGGACGATAAGTATCGTCTGCATTCGGCTTACCACCCGGCCATCCGGTAATAGTATGCTGCAAATCATTAAAGATCTTGATATTTACATTATAAGCAGAACCATAAAGTGCCAGTAATTCACTCAGACCGTGTTCGTTATAATCCTTGTTTGTAAGCTTCAGAATAGGCTTGTTAATCAACTGACACAACCATACAATGGCGCTGCGAATCAGTTTATCATTCCAATCGCAGTTGGTAACCAACCACGGACGTTGGATACGGGTAAGATGTGCGGCAGCTGTCAGATCAATACAAACCGAAGCATTCTGATGCATCTGCAAATACGATGCAGGCAAAGCATCCGAGATTTTATCTTCTACGGCCTTCTTAATGATATCTGCCTTTTCTTCTCCCCAAGCCAACAAATATACCTTACGGGCAGACATGATAGTCTTCACACCCATGGTAATGGAACAAGGAGGCAAATTGTCTATTCCTGTATTATGAATTGCTTCTGCACGAGATGTAGCATCAATCAGAATCAGACGAGTAGATGTGGCAGCAGTAGAGCCTGGCTCGTTCATGGCAATATTACCTTCACGGCCGATTCCCATAAGAACCATATCCAATCCACCAAATGTATTGATGCGCTGTTCATACAAGAGCAGTGCTCGATGACAGCATCCTGCGCAATGGAAC
This sequence comes from Phocaeicola acetigenes, assembly GCF_027529745.1. Classification (NCBI taxonomy): domain Bacteria; kingdom Pseudomonadati; phylum Bacteroidota; class Bacteroidia; order Bacteroidales; family Bacteroidaceae; genus Phocaeicola; species Phocaeicola acetigenes. The sequence goes on along the minus strand of NZ_JAPZVM010000005.1, from coordinate 87,881 downwards.
CATCCATAGTAAAGATATTCTGTGCATCAATATCTACCTGCTTGGCAAACAGTTCATTCAACTGATTCATACTGCCATTCTTAGCTTCACTCAACGGATAATATTCAAACAAGTTGAACAACACCACATTGCGGAAACTTACACCTTCTTCTTTATGACGACGAACCAATTCAGCATACAATGGTCTCAATGAAGCTCCCGTTCCGGCAGCAATCGTGCAGAATTTGCCTTCACGCTGTCTTTCCTGAACTTTACGGATAATTTCATCGGCAATCGCTTTGGCTCCTTCTTCCATTGTTTCATAAATGTTGGTAGGAACTTTTTCAAAGCGAGTCAATACTGAACGGTCGATCATGTTCTCCGGCTTATAATATTTGGTTGAAACTCTGTTCAAAGAAATTTGTGAGCTGAGATTCGTTCTCATACATGATCCTCCTTACTGATTAATTAATAGGTTTATGAGTTTATAAGTCGATGAGTTTGTGAGTTTGCATTCGGATAACACGGCAAACCCACAAACCTATAAACGCTTACAAGTTGTTGCGTTCGATATCTTTAAAGTATTTGTAGGTACCAACTTTCAGTTCATCAGTAGCTGCTTCATCACATACAATGATACCGTGCTGATGCATCTGCAATGCACTGATAGTCCACATCTGTGTGATACCACCTTCTACTGCATGCTGCAATGCACGAGCTTTGTTGTGACCATTACAAAGAATCAACACTTCGCGAGCAGACAATACTGTACCTACACCTACTGTCAACGCAGTTTTAGGAACTTTGTTAATATCGTTTTCGAAGAAACGAGAGTTAGCAATAATAGTATCTGTAGTCAAAGTTTTTACACGAGTACGTGAAGTCAAAGAAGAACCCGGTTCGTTGAACGCAATGTGTCCGTCAGGACCAATACCACCCAAGAACAAGTCGATACCACCGAATGATTCGATTTGCTTTTCATAATTTGCACATTCAGCTTCCAAATCTTCTGCATTTCCATTCAGGATATGGATATTTTCCTTGCAGATATCAATATGATTGAAGAAGTTGTTGAACATGAATGAATGATAGCTTTCAGGATGAGATTCCGGCAGACCTACATATTCGTCCATGTTGAATGTTACCACATGTTTGAAAGATACCACACCTTTCTTATTCAGTTCAATAAGTGCTTTATACATACCCAGCGGAGATGAACCGGTAGGCAAGCCCAATACAAAAGGTTTTTCAGCTGTAGGATTAGCCTTGTTTATTTTCTGTGCTACATAATTGGCAGCCCATTGAGAAAGCGACTGATAATCAGGTTCAATAATTACTCTCATAGTTTCTTCAGGTTTTAAATATTGTAATAAAATTAATTTTTTACTCTTTACTATATGCAAAGATATTTTTAATTACAGACATAAACAACAAACCGTTCGGCTATTTCTCTGCTATTTGTTAAATTACCTAATATTGGGTAGATAACCATCTTCATATTCATAACCTGACATCTGCATGCTTTTTATCGCACACATCACGATACAATCGTCAAGTATTCAACCACATTTTCAGCGCTGTGACTTTTTCTCTACTCACTTGAATGGCATCATCAAAAGGAGGGTTTACTCTTATATTCAGTTTACTTCCATTATAAGGTTCAATAGTCTTGATTGATTCAGCCGATAAAATAAACTGACGGTTTACCCGAAAAAAACGGCGGCTATCCAATTGTTCTTCAAGCTTGCCAAGCGACAAATCAATCGCATGCCTTTTTCCCTCTTTTGTAACCGCAAAAGTAATCTTGCATTCCGAATAAAAATATGCAATATCTGCGACTTGTATGGTGTAAAAATGACGATTGCCGGTAATAAGGAAACGAGTTCGGAAACAGGACTCATCCCGTTTGGAAAGTAATGCAACCAGCTCTCTTACATTCATCTGGTCATTGAACTCTCTAATTGTTACCGGAGAAAGACGCTCAAATTTAGTAATAGCAGCCAACAAACGGTCTTCGTGTATTGGCTTAAGCAAATAATCAATACTGTTAACGGCAAAGGCCCGGACTGCATATTCGTCATAAGCAGTGGTAAATATAATCATACTACTGGGATGTGCCTGCTCCAAAAAGAGAAAAGAATTCCCATCAGTCAGTTGTATATCCAAGAACAACACATCCGGATGAGGATTCTCTGCAAACCATTTCACCGAATCTTCTACTGTACCGGGCAGCAATGTAATCTCCCACTCCGGCCGAAGAGTAGTCAACATATGATTCAATAATCTTGCAGCAGGATACTCATCTTCTATGATAGCCGCATGTACTTTTCTCAATTCATTCATACTCATTCACTATAGGGACTTTGACGATAAAACGATTATCCTTGTTTTCTACAATAATTTCTTTCTGACACACAAGCAAATTGCGCTGCAACAAATTATCCAGCCCTTTACCTGTACTGGCAACACCTTTTTTAGGATGTATTTCGTTGGATACAACCAGCCAGTCTGTATCATCAATCCTGTCTGCATAAATAGAAATGACCATTGGCTTAGCCGGTGATATCACATTATGCTTCACCACATTTTCTACCAAGAGCTGCAATGTCAGAGGAGGGATAGAACATTCGTATACATCAAGTGGCAATTCATTCTCCAACTCCAGACAATCCCCTAAACGTACCTGATGCAAGAATATAAATTTACGGATAAAGTCCAGCTCTTCACCGATAGAAACCAACTGCTTGTTCTGACAAGACAAGATATATCTATAAATATCGGATAAATTACGGGTAAACTCAACAGCCTTTTGCGGTGCATATTCAATTTCAGCAACCAGTGTATTCAGGCTATTGAATAAAAAATGAGGATTTAACTGGCTTTGCAAAGCCATATAGCGGGTCTTTATGGCACTTTCCTCCAAATCTTTTGTCCTCCTATACATCTCGACAATATTCTTATAGAACTGACTGACCATCATCTGTCCGGTAATAAATAATTCTACCAAAAAGACAATAGACAACAAACGCATCCCCTTGGCTGCCACAATAAACGGATGTGGACTACCCGTCAGCCATTTTATAGTAACCATCAAAAAATAATTCGTAACTAAAAGAAAGAAAGCTGAAACGATAAAGAATAAAATCAATAACTTACGATCTCGTATAAAAGAAGGATATGTACGAATCAGCCAATTGTCTATGTATTTAAGACTCAATCCAATGCCGTTGAATAGAATAATGGCAGATGCAAAAACTTCCGCTGTCATTAATTTCTCCTGATGATGAACAGGAATATCAGTATAGTGCACTAAAAAGAAAAGCGAAAAGCACCCCAATGCAGAAAACAGAAAGATGTTCCACAAAAAAGCAAATCTATTCTTTTTATCCTTCATCTTATTTATTTTTTATTAATACCCTATTCTTCCCATCGCCCTTTCAAATCCACTCTTAGCTATCTGTGCGTCTAATTTTGACTGTATGTAATTCACTTTAGCCTCCTGATGATAAAGTTGTGCATTAATTACTTCTACAATAGAGATATTTCCTTCCTTATATTTCTCCATAGCCAAGTATTCACTTTCGGCAGCCTTTTGCAGTGAACTCTCTGTAAAGATTACCTTTTCTATCGATTGTGAATATGTATAATAAGCCGTTTCTATTTCCAGCCGAAGATTATCTACCACTTTATGATGATTCTCCTGGGCTATATCAATTCCATATTTTCCAGCACGACGAGTACTTTTTCTTTTACCCCATTCAAAGATAGGAACACTTAGTTTAGCATACACCACATAGTTAGGATCCATATCAGACCGGAAATTATAACCCGGTGACATATAACTTCCATCAATTCCAACCGATACCCGTGGCAGAAACTGGGCATTGGCCATTTTCGCCTGTGCTTTCTGGATCTCGACTTTATTTAACGCAATTCTTAGTTCAGGCCGATGAGCCAATCCTAAATCTGTCGTTTCATTTCTATCATCCATTTCTCTTAAAGATATCACTGCAGAATCCGTTTGAAGTACACTGTCTGGAGCCACACCGGCAAAAGAATTCAGTGATAACCGAGCTACTTCTCTCCTGTTCTCTGCCTGCAACAAACGATAATTTGCATCATTCAGCTTTACTTCAGCCATAAGCAAATCACTACGGTCTGTATATTCCTCTTGTACCCGATGACGGACCACATCTACCAATAGTGATACAGACGACTTAAACTCTTCTGCTATCTTTACCATTTCTGTCTGCGCTACTGCATTCCAGTAATAAACATCGGCATTGTAAACAGTATTATTGGTAATACGTTGTTGCTCGTACTCAGCCAGTTCTTTCTCCTTCTTCGACTTGTCATACCCTGCACGGATAAATCCTCCTTGATACAACGGCTGCGCCAAAGTCAGCGAAGCTCCATACTTCATATCAGAACCTTGCCAAGAACGGGATATATTCATCTCCGGTATATCAACCTGCAGCTCCATCGGATTACCGGTATAGCTGAAGCTACCATCAGCAGATAATTTAGGAAGAAAATCTGCTTTCGCTGATTTCTCTTTCTCCTTCTGCAAGGATACAGTATATCCAGCAGCCTTAATATCCTGATTGTAGTCAATTACCCGATTACGATAAGCCTGCAAACAAGCACTTTGCTGAGCACACGCTGTTTGTACTCCAAATATAGCGAATAAAATAATTGCCCACTGACCGAAATAAAGAAATTTGATACTCATAGTCTTTATTTTAAATATTCTCTTTTTTTACTTGATAAAAAATAGCATACAATGCCGGAGTTACAAATAGGGTAAGTAAAGTAGCAAAAGACAGACCAAACACAATAGTAGCTGCCATTCCACCGAAAACTACATCAAAAAGCAGAGGAATACTTCCAAAAATAGTAGTAAGAGCAGCCATCAGCACAGGTCTTGTTCTCGACACCGTAGCCTCAATAATGGCATGATAAGGGTCAACACCCATACTCCTCTGTATATTGACTTCATCCAACAACACAATTACATTTTTGATAATCATACCCAACAGTCCAAGCCATCCCGCCATACAGAAGAATCCAAATTCGAAACCGGTACAGAGCAACCCCAAAACCATACCAATCAGAGACAACGGAAGAATCAAAAAGATTATGGCCGGCTGCTTGAAGTTACCAAACAAAGCTACGAGAATAATAATCAAGAAGACTATTGCCAAAGGAAAATATTTGGTAAGTGCTTCCATTGCCTCTTTCTGATCTTTATATTGAGAGTCCCAAAAGAAGGTATATCCTTCTGGCAATTGTATTTGCTCAACTTCTGCCTTTATTTCATTCAAGACCTCAGACATCGTATGCCCCGGTTTGACATCACACTGTGCAGCCATAGACAACTGACGATTATAGGTACGTACCAAAGGATACTCCCATCCCAGTTCTATATCATCTGTCAACTGAGCCAATGGAGCAGAACGTGTACCGTTCCATACCTGCAAATCCTCCAATGATTTTTGTGAAAAATCTTCTTCAAATGGAGTACAGAGCAAAACTGGAACTTTTTTGTTCTCATCACGGTAAACACCCACAGAAACTCCATCACACAAACTTTTCACAGCCATCATCATATCCGAACGCCCGATATTCAGTTTCCCAGCTTTTACAGGATCGTATTCAGCCTGTACATTCATTGCCATATTTCCCCATTCATTGCGAGGATTCAATGCTTTAGGATTATTACGCATGATACCAACAGCTATTTGGGTGAGCGAATCGAGTACCGCAGGATCATCTCCGCAAAAACGAGCTTCAATCAAAGCCTGGGGAATAGAATTCAGCTCGAAACGGTTCACACGTATCAACGCATCCGGAAATTTCAGAGGCAATGTTTCATTCAACATTTTCTGCAAGGCACGAGCCTTTTCGGGAGTTTCAGCTTCTACCAGACATTGAGCATAATTGGATTGTGGTCCGTAAGCAGCATTGGCAAGATAAAAACGGGGAGGAGTTTGTCCGACAAACGAAGAAACTTGCTTTACTTCTGAATTCTGCTTGAGATAAGCAACCATTTCTGTAACCTGCTTTTCCGTTTCTTCGATACGTACTCCCTCGGGCAACCACATATCGACAGAAAAATATTGTTTATTCAACAAAGGCATAAACTGTTGTGGAATAAAACGGAACCCCCAGACCGACAAGGCCAGCAAAACAACCATACATCCTACTACTCTATATTTTTTCCGGATTGTAGCAGCCAGCAATTTGCGGAAAAGAGTATAGATACGTCCCTGAAACAACTCTCCCTTCAATTCATCCGGACGAGGACGACGCACAAACTCTTGTACAAAAAAGACATTCTGCGTAACAGCAAATACCCAGCTCAACAACAATGAAACTGCAATCACAATAAACAATGAAGACAAAAGCTCTCCGGTAATATGAGGAGACAAATATACGGGAAGAAACGTCAGGACTGCAATCAAAGTTGCTCCCAACAAAGGCATGGATGTAGTAGAAACAGCAGCCAATATTGCATTTCGTTTACGCATTCCTTTCTGCATATTCACCAAAGCCGAATCGTATACCACAATGGCATTGTCTACCAGCATTCCCATAGCTATAATAATCGCAGCCAACGACATACGCTGCAGGGCTATCCCCGTAGCATTCATATAAACAAGTGTTCCGAAAATAGAAAAGATCAATCCGCTCCCTATCAGAAATCCGTTTTTAAAGCCGATAAAGAACAACAATACCGCGATAACCGTCAACACTGAAATAATCAGGTTCATTACAAAGCCATCGTTTGCCACAGCCGACTCGTATCCTTGATCATAGATTGACTCCAAATAAAATCCTTCCGGTAATCTGTCTTTTAAGTGACAGATAGTTTCCTTGACCAGCTCAGACATCTCTACTACATTTCCATCGGAAACGGTAGAAATTGCAATTCCTACTGCCGGAATATTATTTATAGCCATCTTACTTCTGGCCGGATGTACATAGCTTTCGGAAAAAGTAGCAATCTCTCCCAAGCGAAAGTAAGTTCCATCCTTCGAAACAACAGTAAGATTTTCTATTTCTTCCATACTAAAGAAACTCCCAACAGCCTCTACCCTCAAACGATGCGTATCGGTCTCTATGGCTCCGGCATCCACAATTTTATTTTGCTTATCGAAGGCCGAAATAATATCGTGTACCGTCAAGCCACTCTTCGACAGTAAAGTGGGATTAATAGTAACCTCAATTGTCCGGTTCTGTACTCCAAACAATTCCACCTTTGCCACATCCTTCACATCCAAAAGTTCATTTTTAATAATCTCAGCCTGTTCTTCCAGTTCCCGATAAGTATGACAGTCGCTACTTAATCCATAGAATACTCCCAATACATCACCAAAATCATCATTTACGACCGAAGGACCTGCCCCTGCCGGCAATTTACTTTGTACATCACTCACTTTTCTGCGCAACTTGTCCCACAACTGCTGCATTTCATCTGCACGGATTTCCTTTTTTACATACACCGTTATTTTGGACAGGCCGGCTCTGTTATCAGTCTTCAGATAATACAATTCGCCTAATGACTGAATAGATTCCTCCAGAATATCGGTCACCTGTTTCTGTACTTCCATAGGAGATGCTCCAGGATACGAAGTAGTTACCACAGCTTGTTTGATGGTAAACGGGGCATCCTCTAATTTCCCCATATTTACATAAGCTACAGAACCGCCTATCAGCACAAGCGCCATCAACAGCCACGACAAAGATTTGTTTTTCAGAAAAAACTTTGTAATATCTCTAACCATATCCCTCTAATTATAATTGTAAAAGTACCTCTTCATTCTCCGAAAGATAGGAAAGACGAGTTACTGCAACCTTATCTCCGACATTCAGTCCGGATAATATTTCTACCCTATTCCCCGACAGCATATTTCCTATCTCCACTTTTTGTTTCCTCACTCTGCTATCTTTTCCCAGTACCCAGACAAATGCTCCTTTATCTATAGTGTGACAAACAGCTGTCTGGGGAATGGCCACAAGTGAACATGAATGTAAACCTCCATCGGATTTGGGGAATCGTAAAGACAAAGTGCCAGCCATTCCACCAAACAGACTGTAATCTTTATTATCCAATATAACCGTATACAAATAAGAGATATTATTTTCCAAGGTACTTTGAGTCACATACGTTTCGATGGGATGAAACTTCTTTTCGCCCAAAGCTTTGAACTGCACAAAAGAAGAATCTTTCAGTCCGGCTGCACGAAGGCCAACCGCCATATCTTCCGGGATACAAGCCTCAGCCTTAATTCGTGAAAGATCGATAAAAGTAACGACCGGAAAAGAAGGACTAACCTCCTGATACTTGTCAATGTTTATTTTTTGTACATAGCCGTCAAAAGGAGCTGTCAGCCGGGTATCTTTCAGTTCATTCTCCGCAGTATTAAAATCAGCTTCAGCACGTTCATAATCAGCCTTGGCTTTCTCGTATGCAGCACCAGAAATATTCCCCTTCTCATACAGATTGGACACACGAATAAAATCTGCCTTCGTCTGATTGAACAAAGCTTCCGCCCGCTGCTTGCGAATTAAAAAATCGCGGTCGTCAATAGCGGCAATCAATTCTCCTTTCCTAAAAAACTGACCGTTCTGTACTTCAAAATTCACCACCGGACCTCCTACTCTAAACGAGAGTTCCGTAGTACGATAAGGAGACGAAAGAAAAGTGTAACTACGCTCATTTTCTTCTGCAACGGTCTGTACAGAAGCAAATTTGACCTCCTGTTTCTGAGAAGTCTCTTTCACCGTACCACCACAAGAGACCAGCATACATATTCCAACAAATAAACAAACAGTCCTCATCTTTAGATTCTCATTTAAACATTTATGTTTTTATATTTTGAATTACAAAAATAGAGAGGAGACAAGCGGTGTCAAACATTCATCATTCCCAAACGGTAAATACAGATTCCCAACCGTATAAAAAGACTTCCCAACCTACATGCCATATAGTCTGTTTATGCTCATCACAGTTTTCCCGCTAAAAAGACGACAACTGACAAAAAGCAAAAGGAACCAGGATTTATCATACAAAAATCCCCTTCCCACCATATCGGTATATGGTAAAAAGGGGATACATAACCCGGCAAATCAATAAGCTATAAGCCTATACTTATTTAATCAATATTGCTGTTTGATAACTCCTTGAGCATCCATAATCAATGTTTTTTCAATATGCCCTTTTTCTATTTCCACTTCGTATAATACTCCCAAAGCATTTTCGGTCACTTCAATGTCGTCTACATCTGCCTGCTGGTATCCTTCTTTTGTCAAAGTTTGTCTAATAGCTTCCGGCAATGCAGCATAACGCAATTCCCAAGTAGTCTTTATCCATTCGTTACGACCATTGAACTTTACTTCTTTTATGATATTATCATGGCGAATGTCTATCTCCAGATATCCGTCGTCATAATCTTTGTCCACAACTACCGCACCCGGATATTTCTGTGCCAGAAATTCAGTGATACCACCTTCTACAGCCACTCCTTCGCCGCCCACCGACGGACGTGATATAATACCAGTCTCATCTACATATACATCCACCTCATCTCTTCCACTTCTCATTTCGAAACAGAAATATACATATTCATTGCCAGACTTGTTTACCTCATAACGTTCTATTTCCTTAATATTGCTTACCTCATAACTCTCTTTCTGCAAAGCTTCTACAATATTGGCAGGCACCCATTCTGCATTATTGGCATCCATCGCATATAAATCCGTCTTGACAGAAAGCCAGTTCTGGGAAGCATCAAACAAGACTTCATGTTTACGTCCTTTTGCTATTACCTCCACTTCTGTTCTGCCATCCTCGTTTTCAATTTCCACTACCGTATAAGCCGTGAATTTCTGTTTCAACCAAGCTTCAATATTTCCGGCCGGTTTTTGGGGAAGATACTCATCGTAATCCTGATTATCATCAGCATCTATAATTTCTTTTACAAGTACCCCACCCTCTGTATAATAAAGATCTACATCTGTTTCTTTTCCTGCTTCTTTCTTGCTTACTTCAATCACATATAGTTTCTCAGTTCCTTCTCCACGCAACAGCACATCTACTTCATCATCAGTCATCCAACCCGAAGAAGCCTGTCCGTATGTACTTGCGCTAAAGGCTTCGTATACCTTCGGTGCCAGAGTTGACAATAAGGCAAAAGGTATTTCTGTTTCAGTCATCCCCCACTCTCCTCTCATCGTAAACCAAGCCGTATGATTACGCGCACGGGAGTCCGAACGAGCGCTGTCCCAATAAAAATGTGCTACGGCATAGTCATTCTTTATACTCCACGATACATCGGTCGCTCCAGGATAACGGGCGTCAAACTCCTGCAACACAGCGGCTGGAAGAGTCGAAGGATCGACGGTTCCCGGAGGAGCCTCCGGCATGTCATTTTTATTACAAGATGCCAGGCCCAACATCACAGCAAACAAAACAGTCCATAACGATAAAAAAGTCTTCATAATAATTTCATTTTAATGATTGATGAAATAAAAGTAGACTTCAAATCTGAAAAGAATCTGAAATGATTTCAAAATCTTTGAATATAACCGAAAATGAAAATGAAACTTCAAAAAGATATAACAATGCCAGCGTATAACCGACGTCGTTGATTGTACAGACGACGTCGTCGGACGGACAGACGACACCGTCGGCCGCGCAATCAACGACGACGGATACAGTTTGTTTCCTGCGTCGGAAAGTCTGCATACTTCTATCAAACTTTAAAGGAAATGCACGTACTCCGTTTTCTTTATTTAAGAAGTCCGGAGTACACATAGGGATATACGAAAAAAGCTCAAAATTCTTTATGAATTCTGAGCTTTGAGCCTCTTGTCGGATTCGAACCAACGACCCCGAGATTACAAATCACGTGCTCTGGCCAACTGAGCTAAAGAGGCAAACGAGTAAGTATTTTAAGCCATAAAGCAGTGCTTACTCCCATCTGCTTTATTTGAGCCTCTTGTCGGATTCGAACCAACGACCCCGAGATTACAAATCACGTGCTCTGGCCAACTGAGCTAAAGAGGCAGGCGGGTAAGCTTACCATATCGCGCCGCTACAACCAACTACCTTTGCTGCGATCAAGCCCTGGAGGATTCATCAGGAGCTGGCCGTATGGGACTTACCCATGTTTCAACCGTTCTTCATCATCGATGTTTCTCGATTGCGGGTGCAAAGGTAGGAAGATTTTTTGAATCTGCAATACTTTGACAAAAAAAACTGCAGAAAAAGATAATTTTTTATCATTCTGAAGGATGATTACCGTCTTCTGATGCCTTAAAATTCCCCAATATGCAGGGTTATAATATAAAACTAAAGAGATGAAAAGATGGTCTGATTGTGAAGCAGTGGCAAGAATTTGAATGCAAATACGATTTTTATCTTCTTTTATTACGATGCATAACAGTAAAAAGCGTAATTTTGCGAAAATAACTAATTGTGTATTGAAAGAATGACTAACAACCGACCCACTACTCTGCAAGAACATGCCATGCGTTTTGGAACCGTAATGGGAATATATTGGATTTTCAAATTCATTTTCCTTCCCATGGGCTTCAAAATTCCTTTTCTGCATCTATTGTTCGTTTTGCTCACCCTTTTGGTTCCTGTATTAGGATATATCTATGCACGTAAATACCGCATGAAATATTGCGACAATGAAATTAGTTTTCTGCGTGCATTTTCATTCACTTTACTGATGTATATGTTTGCTTCACTGCTCACTGCGGTAGCACATTATGTATATTTCCGTTTTTTTGACCAAGGTTTCATCATTGAAACTTATCGCACTCAGTTGGAATCAATACAGTCGGCAGGAATACAAGGGTTATCCGACAGCATCGAACCATTGATGCAAACTATCGATGCCATCGCTGCATTGACTCCTATCCAGTTGACAGCTCAACTTATTTCACAAAATATTTTTTATGGAACCATACTTGCTTTATTTACCGCTCTACTGGTAATGAGGCAGAAAAAATAATATCATAAACTATGGATATATCTGTTGTAGTACCTTTATATAATGAAGAAGAATCCTTGCCGGAACTGTATGCATGGATTGAACGTGTGATGAATGCCAACGGCTTCAGCTACGAAATCATTTTTGTAAACGATGGAAGTACAGACCATTCATGGCAAGTCATCGAAGAGCTCAGCAGCAAACACGACTGTGTAAGAGGTATTAAATTCCGCCGTAATTACGGTAAATCACCGGCCTTGTTCTGTGGCTTTGAACGGGCACAGGGAGATGTTGTCATCACCATGGATGCCGATTTACAGGATAGTCCGGATGAAATTCCCGAACTATACAGAATGATTACCCAAGACGGATACGATCTGGTTTCGGGATGGAAACAAAAACGATACGATCCGCTTTCAAAAACCATTCCTACCAAGTTATTCAATGCTACGGCACGTGCCGTATCGGGTATTCATAATCTGCACGACTTCAACTGTGGACTGAAAGCCTATCGACGTGAGGTGATCAAAAACATCGAAGTATACGGAGAGATGCATCGCTATATCCCTTATCTGGCAAAAAATGCCGGATTCAGCAAAATCGGGGAAAAGGTGGTACACCATCAGGCACGTAAATACGGAAAGACGAAATTCGGCCTGAACCGTTTTGTAAACGGATACTTAGACCTGCTTACTCTTTGGTTCTTGTCTAAGTTCGGAGTGAAGCCCATGCACATCTTCGGCTTTTTAGGTTCCATCATGTTCATTCTGGGATTCATTGCAGTAGGAGTAGTAGGAGCAGCCAAACTATATGATATGTATTGTGGCAATCCTTATCGTCTGGTTACGGAAAATCCTTATTTCTACCTGGCACTCACTACCATGATAATCGGGACCCAACTATTTTTGGCAGGATTCATTGGAGAACTGATAGCTCGCAATGCTCCGGAGAGAAACAATTATAAAATTGAAAAAGAACTGTAATCTACATGAAAAAGCTACCGTTCCTTTTATTCATCCTGTGGATAGCAGTCCTTTTCTTCCCTGCTTGCGAAGTAGAGAATTGCCCTCCCAACACGATGTCTTACATAAAGTTTTCTTTCGTCAACCAGCACGGCAAAGCCGTTCAATTGATTGATACGACAAGCATCATCGGTATGATTCATGCCGATGTAACGGTATACGATACATTGGACGACGGGACTATTAAAGAAGAAGTGGTATACGACTCGCTGATACATGACACATTAATCAACCGGGAAGTGGGGGCCAGCGGATTTGAAGTGCCTTTAAGCTATAGCGATAAGACTTCTTTTATACTTGCTTACATGCATGCCAAACCCGATACGATTCATATCTCTCACCGCAATATACCTTATGTAACGAATTTGGACTGTGGCACCATGATGTTCTACGAGATACAGCAAGCAACATCTACCCGCCATCAGCTCGATTCTATACAAATTATCAACCCGAACATAGATAACAATGAAAAAGAAAATATCAAGATATATTTCACTGTTACTGATACTGAATAGTATGCTTCTGCTGCCCTCTTACGCATGGGGACAAAAGAAAAGTAAGGAAGAACTGAAAGCCGACTACAAGGCTTCACCTTTTTATCAGGGAAGTTCTATCGGTATCGAAGTAGCCGGGTTGGCCAATCACTTGATAGGCGGCGATATCTTAAGTAGCGAAATTATCCTGCAAAGTAATCTGAAGAACCGCTTCTTCCCAACTGTAGAAATTGGCTATGGCGAAACCGATGTAATTCACGATACAAATGATATGCATTACAAAACATCTGCTCCTTTCTTCCGTATCGGTATGGATTATAACGCTTTTTATCTGAAGCCCTATTTGCCGGGATATTTATATGCCGGTCTGCGTTATGGAATGACATCCTTCACCTACGACATAAACGGCCCAACCATGAACGACCCCAATTACGGAGGAGTAATCCAGATTCCTTATGAATTTAAGGGAAACAAAAGCAATGCAAGCTGGATAGAAGCTGTTGTAGGAATAAAAGTAAAGATTTACAAGGGATTTTGTATGGGATGGGCTGTGCGATATAAAAGACGTATCAATGTAGCCAATGCCGAAAATTCTGAACCTTGGTACATTCCAGGCTTCGGAAAAAATGCAAGCAGCAGTTTTAATTTAACCTATAACTTAATATATAACTTGCCATTTTAATCATGAGTATATTAGAAATCTGGCTACTTGCTATCAGCTTAGCCATCGACTGTTTTACTGTATCTGTAACAAGCGGTATTATCTTACACCGGATACAGTGGGGAAATACTTTAAAAATGGCATTTTTCTTTGGATTGTTCCAAGCCTTAATGCCTCTGCTAGGATGGTTTGGAGCCAGCCGTTTCAACCATTTAATCGAAGCCTACGACCACTGGATTGCATTTGGTCTGCTTTGTTTCCTTGGAGTACGGATGATTCGGGCACATTTCCAGTCGGAGGAGACTTGTTGTTTCGATCCTACACGCTTGCGAGTAATCCTTACACTGGCTATTGCAACCAGTATTGATGCTCTTGCTGTCGGTATTTCATTCGCCTTTACCGGATTCAACACCATTCAAAGTCTGTCAGCCCCATTATTTATTATCGGACTGGCTTCTTTTCTTCTTTCCATTGTCGGAAATTTAATTGGTGTATTTTTCGGAAAACGATTCCATCTGCGAGTAGAAATATTCGGTGGACTTGTACTGATAGGTATCGGTGTGAAAATATTAATTGAACATCTTTTTTAAAACATAGAAAATCAGACTCATGGCAAACAAACAACTCAAATGGCAGCTTCCTTTTCTTATTCTGCTGATTGTAGGAACTGTACTTATCTTAAAAAAACAGGTACCTTATCAGACTGATCAAGGAATCGTATTTGGAACAATGTACAAGATTACCTATCAGTCGAAAGAGAACCTGAAAATGGAAATTGAAAGTAAACTTCAGAAAGTAGACAATTCACTGTCTCCATTTAATAAGAAGTCTGTTATCACTCATATCAACCACAACGAAGATTATAGTACAGACAGCATGTTCACTCACGTATTCCGTCTGGCTAAAACGATTTCCAAAGAGACTCATGGTGCATTCGACATCACTGTAGCTCCTTTAGTCAATGCCTGGGGATTCGGATTCAAAAATGCAAGCCACGTAGACAGCCTGACTATCGACAGCATCCGTCAGTTTATCGGCTTTGAAAAAGTAGACTTGGTTGACGGAAAAGTTGTAAAGAAAGATCCACGTATTATGCTCGACTGCAGTGCGATTGCCAAAGGATATGGAGTGGACTGTGTGGCCAGATTACTTGAAAGCAAAGGTATCAAAAACTACATGATCGACATTGGTGGTGAACTGGTGGTAAAAGGAAAGAATGCCCAACAGGAATCATGGCGCATTGGTATCAACAAACCGATAGACGATTCGCTTTCCGTTAATCAGGAATTGCAAACCATTATTGAAATCAATCAGGGAGGAATGGCTACTTCGGGTAACTATCGTAACTTTTACTACAAAGACGGAAAGAAATATGCACATACCATCGACCCTCGCACAGGTTATCCGGTACAGCATAATATACTTTCCTCTACCGTCATAGCCAAAGATTGTGCTACTGCCGATGCCTATGCCACTTCATTCATGGTATTAGGACTCGATTCAGCCAAAGCAATCTGTAATGCTCATCCTGAATTGGATGCCTATTTCATTTATGCAAAAGAAAATGGAAATACCGGTATCTATTTCACAGAAGGCATGAAGCAATATCTTCGTAATTAAATTCAGAAAAATCAGACTGTAGACAATATTGCTATATAATATAAAGTATCGACATATTTTTATCAATATCAAATTTTAAACCTCTATTATCCATGAAAAAAAACTTTTTAGCAACCCTGTGCATTGGTGCTTCATTAGGACTGCTGACTGCTTGTGGTAGTGCAACCGGTGAGGTAAAACCTTACAACGAGGGAATCAACATCATCCCAATGCCTCAGTCTTTAGTACAGCAAGACGGATTCTTCAAACTGTCTTCAGGAACAAAATTCGGTGTTACTTCACCCGAAGCTAAAACAATTGCCGAGTTCTTTGCTGCAAAAATGAGTCAGTCTACCGGCTATCAGATTACTGTAGCTGAACAAGGTAACATCACATTGACTCTTAATCCGGAGCTGGAAGTGAACGATGAAGGCTACACACTGGATGTCACTTCAAATTCAGTACAGATTGCTGCTAAAACAGCTCAAGGCCTGTTCTACGGAATGCAGAGTTTCATGCAATTACTTCCCGCAGAAATTGAAAGTGCTGAAAAGGTAGAAGGAATTGAGTGGAGAGCACAAGCTGTCAGCATCAAAGACGAACCCCGTTTTGAGTACCGTGGTATGATGCTTGATCCTTGCCGTCACTTTGTCAGTGTAGAACATATCAAAAAATACATTGATGTATTGTCTTTATTCAAAATCAACCGTATGCACTGGCATCTGACCGATGACCAGGGATGGCGTATTGAAATCAAGAAATACCCCAAACTCACAGAAATAGGTTCTAAGCGTATAGATGGAGAAGGTACTGAATACGGTGGTTATTATACACAAGAAGAAATTAAAGAAGTTGTAAAATATGCAGCAGACCGCTTTATCACAGTTGTTCCCGAGCTGGAAATGCCAGGACACGGCATGGCTGCTATTGCTGCTTATCCTGAACTCTCTTGTAAAGGCGAAAAAGGAAATCCACGTATCATTTGGGGAGTAGAAGATGTTGTATTCTGCCCGGGTAAAGAAAGTACATTCCAGTTCTTGCAAGACGTTATCGATGAAATGGTACCTCTTTTCCCAAGCGAATATTTCCACATCGGTGGTGACGAATGTCCTAAAGCTAATTGGAAAACTTGTCCTGCCTGCCAGAAACGTATTGCCACAGAAGGTCTGAAAGCTGACAAAGGTCACACTGCAGAAGAAAGATTGCAAAGCTACGTAATCCGCCGCATTGAGAAATATCTTGAAACCAAAGGAAAGAAGCTTATCGGTTGGGATGAAATCCTGGAAGGTGGTCTGGCTCCTTCGGCAACTGTAATGTCATGGAGAGGCGAAGAAGGCGGTATTGCTGCTGCACTGACAAATCACACTGTGATTATGACACCGGGTGGAAACGGTATGTATCTCGACCACTATCAAGGTGATTCAAAGATTGAACCGGTAACTATCGGTGGATACAGCACTTTGGAAAAAACTTACAGCTATAATCCAATGCCCGACACATTGGTTGCAATGGGAAAAGAAGAGTTTATTCTGGGTGTACAGGGAAATGTATGGTCTGAATACATTTACAGTGATGCAAAACGCGACTATATGACCTTCCCGCGTATTCTGGCTGTAGCAGAAATCGGATGGACTCCAGTAGACCGTAAAGACTTCAGCGACTTTTCACGCCGCATCAACAATGCTTGCGTACGCTTAGACCAATACGGTATCAATTACCATATTCCAATGCCGGAACAGCCGAATGGTTCTTGCAACACTGTAGCTTTCGTTGACAGCACATCTTTGGAATTTACAACGACTCGCCCAATGCAAATGGTCTACACACTCGACGGTAGTGAACCTACTGCACAGTCTACTGTATACACGGGTCCTATCTCTATCAGTGAAACAACTACACTGAAGATTGCTTCCGTAATGCCTTCTGGAAAAATGAGTACTGTACGTACTATTCAGGTAGAAAAACAAGCATTGGCTCCAGCTAAAGAAGTTGCCAAGACAGCTTCTGGACTGAACATGCAGATCTTCGACGGTATGTTCCTGAATATGCAGGATTTCGAAAAAGCAAACCTTCAGCCCAAAGCTACTAAAGTCATCAAGAAAACCCGTGAACTCACCAGTCAGGTACCTGCTCCGGAATCAATGCGTGGAGTAAAACAGTATGCAGCTATCGCTACCGGATACGTCAATATCCCTGAAGACGGTGTATACTATCTGTCATCTGACTTGGAAGAAGTATGGATTGACGGTAAGCTGATAATCAGCAACGGTGGTGAAACAAAACGTTTCTCTCGTCACGATACATCCATAGCACTGGCCAAAGGATTGCATGAAATTAAAGCTGTATTTCTGGGACATATAGTTGGAGGATGGCCTTCCAACTGGAATGACGGAAGCATCAGCCTGCGCAAAGCTGACCAAAAAGAATTCAAAGCTATCAGCGAAGACATGCTCTGCCACTAATTTTTGCCGGCTTATGCCGCAAATCAGATAAGAAAGAGAAACTTGGAAAGCCTTTTCCAAGTTTCTCTTTCTCTTTTATACCTATTTATCCGAATTTTATTACTTTTGGGCACTATTCATTGGCATTAAATCAAAAACAACAAATAAAAAACACATGAAAGAAGAAATTGAAAAACAAGCGGGTCTTCCAGACAATGCGTTCCGCCCGCTCAAACCGGGAGAAAAATATCATCCGTTGATGTCTCCCGAAAAAAATTATCCGGAAGTCAATCTGTGGTCTGTTCTATGGGGTATTCTGATGGCAATTCTGTTTTCAGCCGCCGCAGCCTATTTAGGTTTGAAAGTAGGACAAGTATTCGAAGCAGCCATTCCCATTGCCATTATCGCCGTGGGTGTATCCAGTGCAGCAAAGCGTAAAAATGCATTGGGGGAAAATGTCATCATCCAGTCCATCGGAGCCTGCTCCGGAGTCATTGTAGCCGGTGCTATCTTTACCCTGCCAGCACTATATATTCTTCAGGACAAATATCCGGAAATGACAGTCGATTTCTTCCAGATGTTCATCAGCTCATTGTTGGGCGGTATATTGGGTATTCTTTTCCTGATTCCTTTCCGCAAATACTTCGTCAGCGAAAAGCATGGCGAATATCCTTTCCCCGAAGCAACAGCAAGTACACAGGTACTCATCTCTGGTGAGAAAGGCGGAAGCCAGGCAAAACCTCTGCTTTTTGCGGGTCTGATTGGTGGATTGTACGACTTCATCGTAGCTACCTTCGGATGGTGGAACGAAAACTTCACCACCCGTGTATGCGGATGGGGTGAACTCCTTGCAGAGAAAGCCAAAGTTGTGGTAAAACTGAATACCGGAGCTGCCGTATTAGGACTTGGTTACATTGTCGGCTTGAAATATGCAGCCATTATCTGTGCCGGCTCACTGGCTGTATGGCTTATCATCGTACCGGGTATCTCTCTTATCTGGGGCGACCAGGTACTGAATGCATGGAATCCTTCTCTCACCGATACAGTAGGCAGCATGTCGCCTGAAGCCATCTTTGCCGAATATGCAAAAAGTATCGGTATCGGAGGCATTGCCATGGCAGGTATCATCGGTATCGTACGCTCATGGGGCATCATCAAGAGTGCAGTAGGACTGGCAGCCAAAGAAATGGGTGGTAAGAAAGCTGAAGCCAGCGTATCACGCACCCAGCGCGACCTTTCCATGAAAATCATTGCCATCGGTTCCATCATTACACTGGTACTGATTGCCTTATTCTTCTATTTCGATGTAATGCAGGGTAATCTGCTCCATACGGCAGTAGCTATTCTGTTGGTAGCTGGTATCTCTTTCCTGTTTACTACCGTAGCAGCCAATGCCATCGCCATCGTTGGTACCAACCCCGTATCGGGTATGACACTGATGACCCTTATTCTGGCTTCTGTCGTAATGGTGGCAGTCGGTCTGAAGGGTGCAACCGGTATGGTAGCTGCACTGGTGATGGGTGGAGTAGTTTGTACCGCTCTTTCTATGGCAGGTGGTTTCATTACCGACTTGAAGATAGGTTATTGGTTAGGAAGTACTCCAGCCAAACAGCAGACATGGAAATTCCTCGGTACACTGGTATCGGCTGCAACTGTAGGTGGAGTAATCATGATTTTGAACAAAACATACGGATTCTCTTCGGGTGCGCTTGCCGCTCCTCAGGCTAATGCCATGGCTGCCGTTATCGACCCGCTGATGAACGGAGTAGCAGCACCCTGGTTGCTTTATGGTATCGGTGCAGTGCTTGCATTGGTACTGACTTACTTCAAAGTTCCTGCCCTCGCCTTTGCATTGGGTATGTTCATTCCACTCGAACTGAACCTCCCTCTTATTGTAGGTGGTGCAGTCAACTGGTATGTTACTACCCGCAGCAAGGATGAAGCAGCCAACACCGCACGTGGTGAACGTGGAACTCTTCTTGCTTCCGGATTCATTGCCGGTGGAGCCTTGATGGGAGTAGTCAGTGCAGCAATGCGTTTCGGAGGCATCAATCTCGTAAACGAAGAATGGCTCGCCAATCCGTTGAGTCAGGTAGTATCTTTACTTGCTTATATCTGCCTCATCGTCTACCTGATAAAAGCCAGCATGAGTGCCAAGAAATAAAAATTACACAAAAAGAGCTGCAACGCTTTGTAAAACAAATAAAAAGCTTTATCTTTGCACCCGCCAATACGGGATATTGGCATAATTCAAATCATTCACTTAAAAATTTAACAAGTAAAAATGGCAACTAAAATCAGATTGCAGAGAAACGGACGCAAAGGTTATGCGTTTTATTCAATTGTTATTGCAGATGCAAGAGCACCACGTGATGGTAGATTTACTGAGAAAATTGGTACTTACAACCCAAATACCAATCCTGCCACAGTAGATTTGAATTTCGAACGTGCATACCACTGGGTAATGGTAGGTGCACAGCCTACAGACACTGTACGCAACATCTTGTCTCGTGAAGGTGTTTACATGAAGAAACACTTGATGGGTGGTGTAGCTAAAGGTGCATTCGACGAAGCTACTGCAGAAGCTCGTTTCAACGCTTGGAAAGAAAACAAGCAGAACGGTTTGGCTGCTTTGAAAGCTAAAGAAGAAGAAGCTAAGAAGGCTGACGCAAAAGCACGTATGGAAGCTGAAAAGAAAGTAAACGAAGAAATCGCTAAGAAAGTAGCTGAAAAGAAAGCTGCTGAAGCTGCTGCAAAAGCTGAAGCAGAAGCTGCTGCTAACGCAGAAGAAGCAACTGCTGAAGAAGCAACTGAAGCTCCTGCTGAAGCATAATCGATTCTTTTACTTCGAAAAAATTAAAAAGAGACTGTCTCAAATCATTTTGAGATGGTCTCTTTCTTTTTTATATCAATTCAGGCTATTGGGTAAAACAAAAATTTTCTCAGTCATCCGTAGAAAAGGTATTCATTATCAATAATATAAATCTATTATTCTATTCATTAGTTTAATTTGACGACGTCGGCTATACAAACAGCGTCGTTGAATGTATAGCCAACAACGCTGGTTCTACATTCAACGACGCTGATTAAAACTTCCAAAAGTTCTCTTCACTTTTTTATTCCTGCTACATTATATGTCTGTATTAAAAAGGCGATTTCATACTATTTGAATATAGCATTGGCTTCATAGTCAGCTATTAGATTATTGCTTTAATTTAAACTTCCATTTTCTAAGACATTGCTTGTATTTTCCATTCTTGGTCAAATCGTTTCTATTTACAACGTCCTTTTTAGGGACAGGTACATGCTTATTATTCTCCACTTCATATTCCGGCACATTAATTCTCGGTTCTGAACTTTCTTCTAATACCGCTTTTTTCTCTCCATCTATCCACTGTATACTAAAGCCATCAAAAATTGAAAATTGCGAATAGAGTGCATCGTACAGATAAGTTGGCTTTGTCACGATACCGCCATTTTTCTTTTTCTCTATATTAATATACTCCATATCATATTTATCTTCTTTTTTGCCACTATCATCTATACGAAATTCTCTGATCAATGCCGACAAGCGTATGGCATTTGCAGAGTCCTCCCCTTGTTCGAATGTCATATCTATTCCTGAAATATGATTGTGAAGTATTCCAAGTGGAAAAACGGATTTATCAAACGTTCTATCCTCTTTGTTTCTGTGATAAACACTATAATCCTTGATTTTATCTTTACCCTCCCCTTCTTCGTGGCAATAAAACTCCACACAAGTAGGATGCACTTTTACAAAAGAATCACTTTGATTCTTCTTTATCAGAAAATAGCCGCTTAATATATGTTCTGCCAATTCTTTGAATACACCAAGTAATTTCTTTTCTTTATCTTCGCAACTCAAATCCTTAATCTGAGAATACAGATTGAGAACATAATCGTTACTTCTTAAATTCATATTCAAATCCATTATATTTTAATTTATTGCATTAATAATCAAAAGATTACAAAAGCAAAGATAGACAGTTTTTCAATATACACAACTCCATTCTCGACTTTTATTATTTAGAAGCAACTCCAAAACCTTAGCTCATCTATTTTTCTACTGATATACAAATTCTTTGCAAAAACCGTCTGTCAGACCATAAAATCTCATATCTTTATACGCTGTAAACGGAATGATAAGGGCATACTTATAAGAAAAAGGGAAGACAGCCCAGACAATATTATCGTTACACAACTATTAATCAATACTATAGCATATTATTTACCTTTCATATAAAACTTAAAGAAATGAATAAAAAACCAATCGTACTGACGGTGTTAGCCACAGCATTATTCGCTGCGTGTGGAAGCAACTCCACTTCCGTACAGGAAGCGAATGAAGATCTTACGTGCTTTGTAGATCCGAAAATAGGAACAGGAGGCCACGGCCATGTGTTCTATGGAGCTAATGTTCCCTACGGATTTGTACAACTGGGACCAAGCAGCATCCCGCAATTGTGGGATTGGGTATCAGGATATCATGTATCCGACTCTACAGTGATAGGATTTCCACACACGCATCTTAGTGGAACAGGTATCGGCGACCTTCACGACATCAACGTTATGCCTGTGACAGGAGAAGTTACCTATGCCCGAGGAGATGAATCTTCATACGATACCGGATTATGGTCGTACTCCGACCGTTCGAAGGAAGTTGTCACTCCCGGATATTACAAGACACATCTTCTGAGATATGATATTGATGTGGAACTGACTGCTACCAAACGAGTAGGATTCCATAAATATACTTTCCCTGCAGACGAAAAGCCGGCTATCGTATTCGACATGGTGAACGGAGGATGCTGGGATGCACCGACCGAAGCCTTTATACAGGTGGTAAACGACAGCACTGTCAGCGGATACCGTTACTCTACAGGATGGTCCAGCGACCAGCGTGTCTTCTTTACGGCCGTATTCTCCAAGAAGTTTGAAAACGTAGAGTTTATTGCAGACAATGCAACAAAGAGTGGAAAAGAAGCTAAAGGCAAGAAGCTCTTTGCCCGGGTAAACTTTGCAGCCGGACAAGAAGAACCAATTTATTTGAAGGTAGCTCTCTCTCCTACTTCTGAAGCGAATGCACAGCTCAACATGCAGACTGAGTTGAGCGGATGGAACTTCGAAAAGACCATTGCAGATGCCAAAGAAGCATGGAACAATGAGTTGAATAAGGTGAAAGTGTACACAAACGACGAGGCTTCGAAGCGGATTTTCTATACAAGCCTTTATCACACTATGTTTGCTCCTTCTGTATTCTGTGATGTAAACGGTGATTACTACGGTGCCGACCATAACATGCACAAAGGAGAAGGATTTGTAAACTACACTACTTTCTCTTTGTGGGATACATACCGTGCCGCACAGCCTTTGATGACTCTGCTTCATCCGGAAAAAATGAGCGACATCATCAACACCATGATTCACATCTACCAGCAGCAAGGCAAACTGCCTGTATGGCACCTCATGGGATGTGAAACAGACTGTATGGTAGGAAATCCGGGAGTACCCGTAGTAGCAGATGCTATCTTGAAAGGTATAAAAGGATTCGACATGGAAGAGGCATACAAGGCACTGAAAGAATCGTCTATGTTGCCCGAACGTGGTATGGAGCATCGTATCAAATACGGATTTATCCCTGCCGACCTGATGAAAGAAGCCATTGCATACGACATGGAATATGCCATTGCCGACTGGTGTGTAGCACAGGCTGCATTAAAACTGAACAAGCAGGATGACTACAAGTATTTCCTGGAAAGAAGCAAGTCGTATAAGAATTATTTCGACCCGACAACCGGATTTATGAGAGGAAAAATGCTCAACGGTTCCATACGTACACCTTTCGATCCTTGTGCATCGACCCACAGAGACGATGACTACTGCGAAGGTAATGCATGGCAGTATACCTGGCTGGTTCCTCACGATGTGGAAGGGTTGGTAGGTTGCTTCGGAAGCAAAGAGGCCTTTGTCAACAAGTTGGATTCACTGTTCATCGTCGACAGCCACATGGGCGACAGTTCCTCTCCCGATATCAGCGGCCTCATCGGACAGTATGCACATGGAAACGAACCGGGACACCATACTACTTACTTCTACACACTGGTAGGTCAGCCGTGGAAGACTGCGGAACGGGTGAACGAAATTCTTCATACTATGTATACCGACAAACCCGACGGATTATCCGGCAATGAGGATGTAGGTCAGATGTCTGCATGGTATGTCCTTTCTTCAATGGGATTCTATCAGGTAGAACCGGCAGGAGGAAAATTCGTATTCGGTTATCCCCTCTTCGACAAAGTAGAAATCAATGTTCCTGAAGGTAAGTTTACTATCGAAAAGGAAAATAAAGGAAAAGAAAACAAGTATATCCAGCATGTCATTCTGAATGGTCAGGATTATAAGAAGGCCTGGATTGATTATGCAGATATCATGAAGGGAGGAAATCTCAAATTCGTGATGGGCGACCAGCCTGTAGCATGGTTCTGATACAAGAAACAGAACGATATACAATTTGCATAAATACAAACAAAGGCATTGGCAGAAAAAGCCAATGCCTTTATTGGTTATATACTATTTTCCCAGCACTTCTACTACCTGTCCGGCATACTGTGCACCTACAGGAAGTAATTCTGCCACACCGTTCAGTTCTACCTTCGTCCGGGTAAAAGAAACTACAGACGACACAGATACTACATACGAGCGATGAATACGCAAGAAGGTTTTATCAGGAAGAAGATCGGTTATAGCCTTCAGATTAGTACGGGTCAGCACATGACCTCCCGAGGAGCGGACTATCTTTACATAGTTTCCCAATGCTTCAATGTAAAGAATATCATTAAGAGGAATATTCACATTACTGTATTCCTGCTTTACCACCAAACATTCCGGTACAGACGAACGACGAAATTCGATACGACGCAACACCTTTTCGACAGCAATTTCAAAGCGTTCATAAGAAAATGGTTTATGCAGAAAGTCTACCGCATCGAGATTGAAACCTTCAAGTGCATACTCTGCATACGCAGTGGTAAAAATAAAGCAGCAACCCTCCGGTAATGTTCCGGCTATATCCAGTCCGCTGATGCTATCCATGTGAATATCCAGAAAAACAAGATCCGGATTGGTACGGCGTATTTCCTTCAAACCAATATGAGGCTCACTGAAAGTAGTCAGTTCCATTCCTCCTTTACGTTTACAAAACTGCTCTATAACCAGCAAAGCCATCGGCTCATCATCTATTGCCACACATTTCAGTACACCATTCATAAGGCTGTTTTTTTTAATAATCAGTCATTCATTTTTATTTCCAATCTCACTCGGTAGATTCCATCTGATTCACCCGTATGCAACTCGTAACGCCCGGGATAAAGCAGTTCCAGACGCTTACGGCAATTGGCGATACCAATTCCTCCACTTTCATTGTCCGGACAACGCATTACAGCATTCTCTGTTTTCAGAAGCAAACCATTCTGGCTCAATTTAATATAAATAGAAATCTTACAATCTTTTTCAGATGAAGCTCCATATTTAAACGCATTCTCTACAAAAGTAATCAGTATCATAGGTGGAATCTGTATTTGCATCTCATCTTCCTCTACCACAAGCTCTACATCCGTATGTCTGTTGAGACGAAGTTTCTGCAAATCTACGTATTGACGGATGTACTCTAATTCAGCCTCAGCCGGAATAAGTTCAGAGCCACTCTGAGCATACATATAGCGCAAAATACCTGAGAACTTTACAAAAGCAGACTCTGTTTTATCCGACCCCGAAAGTACCAATGCATAAAGAGTATTAAGGGTATTAAAAAGAAAATGAGGATTAATCTGTGCCTTGTAGAGAGCCAGTTCGGCCTTGTTTTTCTCCGCTTCCATTTCCTGTTTGGAAAGTATCTGACGGAACAGTTCATTGGTCAGTTCTATAGCTAAAGAAAAGCCCGTAACCACAAGGAAAAAAAACCAGATAGTCTGTCTTCGCATATTCATTCTGGCAGCCATTTTCTCCGAATCGGCTGAAATATGTTCCGACGGCATAGGGAAAAAAGTCAGCAGCTCTGTCATCAAAATCAAGACAGCAAGCAACAGAACTATACGTAAAAACTTCCGTTGCATAAAAAGTTTGGGTAAACAGGCTAGACGATACACAAAATAAAGTAAATACACATATGCTACAAGTGTAAAAAGAAAGGCCGTGTTATGAGTAATCCAGCGGTCGACCGGTAATAACATAATGGCCAGAGGAATGATTACCAGACAAAAAAGCAAATCGATGCAAAGAGGAATACGGTTTTTCTTCATACAAACAACTTTTACCTCAACAAAGATAATGCATTTCGTGCATGAATGTGCTATATAAGCAAGAACGTTCGTCACCACATCTGCCCAGTTAGTCACCACACACATTGTTTTCTATCCTGTTCTATATAAGTTTGTATTTATCATAGAAAAATCATTATAAACTTCTTAATATGAACACCAAGACACGCATTTATCTCATGACGTTATGTTGCCTGTCACTGCTCACAGGATGCGGCAACAAAGATCAGCACATCTCTGGAGAAAAATACAAGACACTCACTGTAACTACTACCAACCAAACCTTACAATCTACTTATCCAGCCACATTACGAGGAAGACAATCTGTTGAAGTACGTCCTCAGGTAAGTGGTACAATCACTCAGATATGCATAAAAGAGGGAGATGCCGTAAAACGTGGGCAGATACTTTTCATTATTGATCAGGTACCATACCGCGCAGCATTGGAAACAGCATTGGCCAATGTAAAAAGTGCAGAAGCCAAACTGCATACCGCCCGACTGACTGCTGACAGCAAAGAAGAACTGTTCCGTGAAAAAGTAGTCTCTGATTTCGATCGTCAAACAGCCCAGAACCAGCTCCGTGAAGCAGAAGCTGCGGTAGCACAGGCAAAGGCAGAAGAAACCAATGCCCGCAACAATCTGTCGTATACCGAAGTTAAAAGTCCGGTAGACGGAGTCGCAAGTATGATTCCTTACCGCGTAGGAGCTTTGGTAAACAGCAGTATTGCCGAACCACTTGTTACCGTCTCTGACGATCAGGAAATTTATGCATACTTTTCTATGGCAGAAAGCCAGATGCTGAACCTTATGCAGCAATATGGTTCTTTGGAAGAAGCCTGTCAACAGCTTCCTTCTGTGAGTCTGACAATGAGCAACGGAGCTATCTATCAGAATACCGGACGCATCGATGCCATAAGCGGTACAATAGACCAGGGTACAGGAGGCGTAATGCTACGTGCCACATTCCCCAACCCCAAACATTGGTTGCGTAACGGAGGAAGTGCAACTGTATCCGTCCCTACCGAACATAAAGACTGTATTATAATTCCTCAAAGCGCTACCTACGAATTACAGAATCGCACCTTTGTATGGAAAGTAGTGGAAGGAAAAACACAATCTACCCCCATCACCGTGTATAAGTATAATGACGGCAAGACATACATCGTACTCTCCGGTTTAAAGAAAGGAGACATCATCATTGCCGAAGGTGCCGGATTGATGCGTGAAGGCACTATAGTAGATACAACTTCAACAACCCAACCTGTAAAATAACCAATCACTATGAATATAAGAACATTTATCGACCGTCCTATCCTTGCCGGTGTTATTTCCGTACTTATCCTTATTTTGGGATTCATAGGCTTGTCTCAACTACCTATCGAACAGTTCCCGGAAATTGCACCTCCTACGGTCAGCGTATCTGCTACTTATACGGGAGCCAATGCCGAAACGGTACAGAAGAGTGTGGTAGTTCCACTCGAAGAAGCTCTGAACGGTGTAGAGAATATGATGTATATGACTTCCACTGCTTCCAACAACGGTTCAGCAAAGATTACCGTTTATTTCCGTCAGGGAACAGACCCGGACATGGCTACTGTCAACGTACAAAACCGTATTGCTACAGCTGAAGGATTGCTTCCAGCCGAAGTAACCAAAAGTGGTATCACCGTACGTAAGCGACAGACCAGTAACATCAAACAGCTGGCTGTATACAGTCCGGATGATTCGTTCGACGAAGCATTTCTGACGAACTATATGAAAATCAATATCGAGCCACGACTTTCACGTATTGCCGGTGTAGGTGAAGTGAATGTATTCGGTTACGAATACTCCATGCGTATCTGGCTCGATCCGGGCAAAATGCAAAAATACTCATTGGTTCCGGCAGATATATCAACTGTACTCGACGAACAAAACATAGAGGCTGCAACCGGTACACTGGGAGCAGAATCGCAAAACACTTTTCAGTATGTACTCAAATATCGTGGGCGCTACGAAAATGAAGTTGACTACGAAAATATGGTCATCAAGTCATTGCCCAACGGAGAAGTACTGCGGCTGAAAGATGTAGCCACCGTTGAATTGGGTACACGTGCCTACGACTACATTGGTGAAGTAAACGGACACCCGGGCTGTAACATCATGATTGCACAGACTTCCGGTTCGAATGCCAACGAAATCATCGAGGAAATAGACCGTACAATAGCCGAAATCTCCAAGACATTACCCAAGGGGATTAAGATTGTAGACCTTATGAGTACGAAAGACTTCCTCGATGCTTCTATCAAGAGTGTAATTAAAACACTTATCGAAGCCATCATACTGGTAGTACTTGTAGTATATGTCTTTTTGCAGAGCCTGCGCTCTACCTTCATTCCCGCATTATCTATCATTGTATCACTGGTAGGAACATTCGCCTTTCTTTCTATTGCAGGATTCAGTCTGAACATGCTGACTCTGTTCGCTCTTGTACTGGTAATCGGTACGGTAGTAGACGATGCCATTGTGGTGGTAGAAGCCGTCCAGGCCAAATTCGATGAAGGATATAAGTCGTCTTATCTTGCCACCGTTGATGCAATGGACGGTATTACTTCTGCTTTGGTTACTACTACCTTTGTCTTTATGGCTGTATTTATTCCGGTTAGTTTTATTAGCGGAACTACCGGAACATTCTATACGCAATTCGGATTAACCATGGCAGCGGCGGTAGCTATTTCCCTACTCAATGCACTTACTCTGAGTCCGGCTCTCTGTGCCCTGATTATGACTCCCCACCAAGATGCTGAAGGCGGAGAAAAGCTAAGTTTTTCTTCCCGCTTCCATATTGCTTTCGATACAGCCTTTCACCGCCTTGTCAACAAATACAAAGTGGGAGTAATCTTTATGCTCAAGCGTAAATGGCTGTCGGCTACACTACTGGTAATTGCATGTGCAGGTTTAGGTATCTTGATGTCGACTACCAAAACCGGTCTGGTTCCCAACGAAGATATGGGTACCGTATTTATCGATGTACGCACTTCACCGGGGAACAGTGTACAGGAAACACGTAAGGTAATGGTACAGGTAGACAGTTGCCTGCGAACCATTCCGCAAGTAGAATTATACTCCAATACGACCGGTAACTCCATGTTAAGTGGCCAAGGAGCCTGCAACGGTATGTTTACCATCCGTCTGAAAGACTGGAGCGAACGTCCGGATAAAGAAGATGCCATTGATGCCGTAATGGAAGAAATCAAGCGAAGTACTGCCTTTATATCCAGTGCCGAAATCATGCCTTTTACCCGCCCTATGATTCCCGGATATGGAGTAAACAGCGGATTCGAAGTTTACGTACAAGACCAGAAAGGCGGCAGTACAGAAGACCTGTTGAAATATACCCGTGATTTTCTTGATGAACTGAACAAACGTCCAGAGATAGGACGAGCGACCACTTCATTCGATACAAAATTCCCCCAGTATCTTGTGGAAGTAGATGCAGCCCGTTGTAAACGAAACGGTGTGTCACCTTCCGATGTACTGAGCACTCTTTCCGGATACATCGGAGGTAACTATGCATCCAACATGAACCGCTTTTCCAAACTATATCGTGTGATGGTACAAGCACCTCCCCAGTTCCGTCTCGATACCCAGTCGCTCAACAGCATTTTTGTACGCAACGACTCGGGAGAGATGAGTCCCATCAGTCAGTACCTGAAACTGACACGTGTGTATGGTTCGGAAATGCTGACACGTTTCAACCTGTTTTCTGCTATTCAGGTAAACGGAGCCGCAGCTACCGGTTACAGTTCCGGACAGGCAATTCAAGCCATACAGGAAGTAGCAGCACAGACACTTCCCACAGGATATGGTTTTGAATTTGGAGGTATGTCGCGCGAAGAGTCGAACACCGGAAATACAACGACACTGATTTTTGTCATCTGTGTAGTATTCATCTATCTCATTCTTTGTGCTCTCTACGAAAGTCTGTTTGTACCTCTTGCCGTTATTCTTTCCGTTCCTTTCGGACTGGCGGGCAGCTTCCTTTTTGCCAAAATGTTCGGACTGGAAAACAACATCTATCTTCAGACCGGATTGATTATGCTGATTGGTCTGCTTTCTAAAACAGCCATTCTGCTGACCGAATATGCATCGGAACGCCGGCGCCACGGTATGACAATCATGCAAGCTGCTGTATCTGCTGCTCAAGTTCGCCTCCGCCCCATTCTGATGACTTCACTTACCATGATTTTCGGTATGCTTCCTCTGATGTTTGCTACCGGAGTAGGTGCAAACGGTAATATCTCCATCGGGGTAGGAACTGTAGGAGGAATGCTTATCGGAACAATCGCACTGCTCTTCATCGTACCACCTTTATTCATGGTATTCCAGTTCCTGCAAGAAAAGCTGATGCCGGAACGGAAATTGCCGGAGAGAAAAGAATAATTTGATTTTAAAAGATTTACATGCATGAAAAGAAAAACAATCATCCTATTTCTGCTTGTCTCTACCCTAAGCAGTTGTCATATATACCGGAGCTATGAACGGCCTGAATCTGTCACTGTGTCCGACAGTCTTTTCCGAAATCCTACAGAAACAGCAGACACAGCTTCAATTGCTTCGCTCTCATGGAAAGAACTTTTCCAAGACAAACAGTTGCAAGCACTCATCGAAAAAGGGCTGGCTCATAATACCGATTTAAACATAGCACGGCTTAAAGTAAAAGAGGCAGAAGCTTTACTTATGACTTCACGCTTGTCGTACCTGCCTTCTGTCTCGCTAAACCCGGAAGGAGCATTGACCAGCCTTGATGGAAACAAGCCTTCTAAAACATATAATCTAGCCGTATCTGCCGAATGGGAAATAGATCTTTTCGGCAAGCTGCTCAATGCCAAGCGGGGAGCACAGGCTGCACTCGAACAGAGCGAAGCCTATAAACAGGCTGTGCAAACCCAACTGGTAGCTACTATTGCCAACAGCTACTATACATTACTCATGCTGGATGAACAGTTGAAAATCACCCAGCGTACTGCAGAGACATGGACAGAAAGCCTGCATGCCATGAAAGCATTGAAACGGGCCGGACAGGCAACCGAAATGGCTGTGGCACAAACAGAAGCTAACAAACTTTCTGTAGAAGCTTCCGTTTTATCTGTAAAGCAGCAAATCAACGAAATGGAAAATTCACTTTCTACCCTATTGGGTATGCCGGCGCAGCAAATAGAGCGTTCCACTCTCCAGTCGCAGGAATTCCCGGATACACTCTCTACGGGTGTTCCTCTCGAACTGTTAAGCCGCAGACCCGATATTCGCCAAAGTGAAAGCCAGTTGGCCGTAGCTTATTATGCCACCAATTCGGCCCGCTCGGCTTTCTATCCGAGTATAACCTTGAGTGGTTCTGCCGGATGGACCAATTCAGCAGGAAGCACCATTACCAATCCTGGACAATGGTTGCTTTCTGCAGTTGGTTCCTTGGTACAACCCTTGTTCAACAAAGGAAAAAACATTGCCAACCTGAAAATTGCCAAGGCACAACAGGAAGAAGCTCTGCTCAGTTTCCGTCAAAGTCTTCTTGATGCCGGTGCCGAGGTAAACGATGCGCTGGTACAATGGCAAACCGCACGCCAACGTATTCTTATCGACGAACAACAGTGTGTTTCACTCCGTTCGGCATTACGCAGTTCCGAACTGCTGATGCAACACAGTTCACAAAACTATCTGGAAGTTCTTACAGCACGCCAGACCTTGTTGCAGGCAGAACTGAATACAATTACAGACCGTTTCGATGAAATACAAGGTGTAATCAACTTATATCATGCCCTGGGAGGCGGATATTAAAATTCAGGAAGGAAGAGTATACGCCTTACCGAAAAATATAGAAATCAACCTTAACTTTACAGTAAGAAAGATAGTATCTTACAGATTATACCTTGTATCCGCCGACGTCGATTATACAGTTGACGTCGGCGAATATAAAATCGGCGTCGCCGGCTATATAGCCAACGGCGCCGGTTCACTTCCATTTCCGTCAACAAACAGTATGACAAACAGAAGCATCTGCTCAAGCTTCCGTTTCTTCTCCTTCTTCAAGCATTTTCTTTATTTCGGCATCTGCCTTATAAAGTTTATCACGACAGTATTTTATGAGTTTCTGGGCTTCTTTCAGATGTTCTCCCAGGCTGTCGATATCCAACTCGTTACTTTCTATCTGCGATACGATGGCTTCCAGCCGTTTCATCGCTTCACTGTATGTTTCTTTTTTTGCCATTGTATTCTGTTTTTTAATTTATTTTCTCTACTATACTTTCCACCTCCCCCGATGCCATACGCGTCACTACTTTATCTCCTGCTTTCAGTGTAGAAGCATCGGTCACTGCCTTACCGTCTTTCAATGTAATACTATACCCTTTTTTCAAAAGCAGTTCCGGCGATGCAGCCTGTGTCTTTTGCTCCATCAGTTCAATGCGATGAAGTTCCCGCTGCAAACGCGACATACAAGCTACTTCCATACGTTTTTCTACACGAAGCCGGTATTCTTCACGCAGCAAACGAGCCTGCCATGCTGCGGCCATACGCTTGGTAAAACGCTCCTGCCGGAAATGTTCCTGCTGCAGCCTCATCTGTACCTGGGCTGGAATACGAGATACCCACTGCGCCAGTCTCTTCTTTTCCTGTTCCAGACGTTGGGGAATTTCCCTGTAAAAATAATCGGTGTATGCTTCCAGCTGTTCTGCCGTGCGGCGCACACGGTCTATCAATAACTCGGCAGCCGCTGTTGGGGTTTTGACACGGGTGTGTGCAATAAGATCGAGCACCGTATCATCGCGTTCATGTCCAATACCAGTAATAAGCGGTAACGGAAACTGAGCACAATTAGCAGCCAAGGCATAAGTATCGAATCCGGATAAATCGGAAACAGCTCCTCCCCCACGGATAATGACAACTACATCCCAACAATCCTGCTGACTATAGATACGGTCGAGTGCCTGAATGATGGAAGCTTCAATCCGCTCTCCCTGCATGACAGCCGGGAAAAGATGAGGATAAAAAACAAAACCGAACGGATTGCTGGCAAGTTGATTGCAGAAGTCGCCGTAACCGGCAGCAGTTGCCGAAGAGATAACCGCAATACGTTGGGGCAACAAAGGCATTTCCAACTCTTTGTTTAAAGTAAGCACTCCTTCTTCGTCCAGCCTTTTCAATATCTCCTTGCGCCGGCGCATCATATCGCCCAATGTATAAGTGGGGTCAATATCGACTACGGTCAGCGAATAGCCGTAGAGTTCATGAAAGTCGACTGTCACTTTAACGAGTACTTTGATACCGGAAGTAAAAGCCTGTCCCGTTTCCCGTTCAAAATAAGGCTTAAGCCGGTAGTATACGTTACTCCAGATAATACCGCGTGCCTTTGCCACCAGTGCATTGCTCTTGCTGTCTTTCTGCACAAACTCCAGGTAGCAATGTCCTGAATAATTAGCACGCACCTCACTCAGTTCGGCCTGTACCCAGTACTCGTCGGGCAGACAGGCACGAATACTACGACGCACCAGCGCATTCAGTTCGACCAAAGAAAGCGGGTTACCATTCATCTGTTCCCCCTTTCCTTCTGAATCAGCTGATACGCTTTCCATATATCAGCTACTCCGTAACCGTAGATATTATCGGGGTGAGTATAACGGCTTCCCGAACGACGGACTACATCGATAATTTCCTTTACAGTAAGATCAGGAAATGCCTGCCATAAGCAAGTGACCAATCCACAGAAAATGGGAGCCGCAAAAGAAGTACCGCTTGCTCTGGATATTCCTCCATTTTCTCCCACTACAACCGCCCGTACTCCCAATGCCATGATATCCGGCTTGACTCTTCCGTCGGCTGTATTTCCTATGGAAGAAAAATCGGCATTCGTACGGTCATAATCCAATGCACCGACGGTTATCACATCTTCTGCATCGGCCGGAGGAGAAATCTTTTTCCATTTGCCCCCACCGGCATTGCCGGCACTGCATACCACAAGCAATCCTTTTCCAGCTGCTTTCTCTGCGGTAACCGACATAAACGAAGTTTTACCGTCTAAATCGCGGTAACGGTAATTCTCTTCCTTATCGTCAAATTCATAATATCCCAACGAAGTGTTGACTACATCCACTCCCACACTATCGGCAAACTCAATGGCGGCAGCCCAGTTGTCTTCTTCTATCGGCTGTTCGGTATCATTGTCTTCACTCCGAAGCAACCAATAAGAAGCTTTGGGAGCAGTTCCTACCATGACATTAGGCTTGTCTACAGCCAGACACGACAACACTTTCAGTCCGTGGCTATGCTCTTCGTAAATATCCGAATCGGGATTGACAAAATCGTGCACCCCCA
This sequence comes from Phocaeicola acetigenes, assembly GCF_027529745.1. Lineage (NCBI taxonomy): Bacteria > Pseudomonadati > Bacteroidota > Bacteroidia > Bacteroidales > Bacteroidaceae > Phocaeicola > Phocaeicola acetigenes. The sequence goes on along the minus strand of NZ_JAPZVM010000005.1, from coordinate 52,996 downwards.
GCAAGTTCAGATGACGGAACAGTTTAATGGCATCCACATTATAATAGCCCGCATCAATCACGGCAATCTGCATTCCTTCTCCGCGAAAACCGGCTGCATGCAGACTATCGCCATGATGCATACGAATCTGTGCTGCCGCATGCCCGTAATAATCATCGGTCTTGGTCACTTTATTGGTAATCATTTTCTTACGTTCTTTATTTCGGGGTATTGCCCCATCGGGCGCAATCCATACACGCTTCACTTTTTTCACAAAAGGAAGGGTCCGGATAGAGTCTAGCACTTCGTGACGAGACAACTCAACAACTACAGTATTATTCCATTTGCTGTGATTCAACACTTTTCCTCCCGAACGACGTATTTCCTCAATATAGGTACGGCACACAGGAAGGTCTGTAGAATCTACAGCCAAATGCTGTCTCATTCTCCGCTCAATGGCACGCGAAGAAAGAAACTCTTCCGGTCGGTCCAACGAATAAGCCGTACAATTTTTATCAGCCAGATAGACCCGATAACGACAAAGCACCTCTCCGCTGACAGTACTCCACGTCATCATCATCACAAAATTCAATAGAAAAAAATATATCTTCATACGCTTCTTTTTCTTTTCGGAGTGCAAAGATAGCGAAAGGTGAGTGCAGTGCCAAGTCAAAAGCTTGCTTTTGAGAAAAGGCTATGCTGAACTACACTCTATCTTAACTTCAAGAAAGATAAGGCAGGTTTCGCAAATGAGAAAAAATGAGTATCTTTGCAGGCTAATTTACGTAAAATAACGATTTTATGTCTCAGAAAGGAACTGCAACAGAACTAGGTACGCTCCCTATCGGCAAACTATTGGCACAATATGCCATTCCTGCCATTATCGCAATGACTGCTTCTTCTCTTTACAACATGGTAGACAGCATCTTTATCGGACATGGAGTAGGTCCGATGGCTATCTCCGGACTGGCTATCACTTTCCCTCTAATGAACTTGGCAGCCGCTTTCGGCTCGCTGGTTGGAGTAGGAGCTTCGACACTGATCTCTGTCAAATTAGGACAGAAAGACTATCACACCGCTCAGCAAATCTTGGGAAATGTAATCTCGCTGAACTTAATTATCGGTGTATTGTTCACCATTATCACTCTGGTTTTTCTTGACCCTATCCTGTATTTCTTTGGGGCAAGCGAAGCGACCATACCGTATGCAAGAGATTACATGGAAATTATCCTGATAGGTAATGTAATAACACATATGTATTTAGGATTGAATTCTGTACTCCGGTCTGCCGGACATCCGCAAAAAGCCATGATTGCCACCATCCTGACAGTTATTATCAATACCATACTCGATCCCTTGTTTATTTATACTTTCGGCATGGGAATACGTGGAGCTGCCGTAGCTACTATTCTGGCACAGATCATTTCCTTGTGCTGGCTTGTCAAGCTGTTTGCAAACAAAGAAGAACTGCTTCATATGAAGAGAGGTATCTACCGCCTGCGCAAAGTTCTGGTAGAAAATATCATCGGTATCGGACTGGCTCCTTTCTTCATGAACATAGCAGCCTGCTTCATCGTGATTCTGATTAATAAAGGCCTGAAACTATATGATGGCGACCTTGCCATTGGTGCTTTTGGTATTGTAAACCGCATCGTGTTTCTGTTTGTAATGATTGTCATGGGACTGAACCAGGGTATGCAACCCATTGCCGGATACAACTTTGGTGCCCAGCAGTATCACCGAGTAAACCATGTAATGAAACTGACCGTAATAGCTGCAACAATAGTAACTACTACAGGTTTCCTCGTAGGCGAACTGATTCCGGAACTGACTGTATCAGCTTTTACGACCGACCAGACTCTAATTGATTTATCGGCCAAAGGGCTCCGTATTACAGTGATGTTCTTCCCTATTATCGGCTTCCAGATGGTTACATCCAACTTCTTCCAAAGTATTGGCATGGCACGAAAAGCCATCATACTTTCACTCAGCCGACAAGTTCTGATTCTGATTCCTTGTCTCTTCATCCTTCCTCTGTTTTGGGGAAGTCTGGGTATATGGTACAGCATGCCTATCTCCGACATTATGGCCAGCCTGATTGCCGGCTTCATGCTATACAAGCAATTCAAGCATTTCAAACAAAAAGCAAAAGAAATAAATGGTGTAAATTAGCACGAACTTTTTCCCTTTAAATGCTTGGTTATATGAATTAAAACCCTTAACTTTGCAGCCGATTTAGTCCGTAAAGGTAAACAAGTAACCGAATGAGAGCGGTTCACCTTGCGGAGAAAACCCGTTTAATATTAAATAAAATGTACGTAATTGTAGAAATTAACGGTCAGCAGTTCAAAGCTGAAGAAGGCAAAAAACTGTTTGTACATCACATTCAGAATGCTGAAAACGGTGCAACTGTTGAATTTGACAAAGTTTTGTTGGTAGACAACAACGGTACTGTTACTGTAGGTGCTCCTACTGTAGAAGGTGCAAAAGTGGTATGCGAAGTAGTTTCTCACTTGGTAAAAGGTGACAAAGTATTGGTATTCCACAAGAAGAGAAGAAAAGGTTACAGAAAACTGAACGGTCACCGTCAGCAGTTTACTGAATTGACTATCAAACAAGTTATTGCTTAATCATTAAAAACGTAGAAAGAAATGGCACATAAGAAAGGTGTAGGTAGTTCTAAGAACGGCCGTGAGTCAGCTAGCAAAAGATTAGGCGTAAAGATATTCGGTGGTTCAGCTTGCAAAGCTGGTAACATCATTGTTCGTCAAAGAGGAACAGTTCACAACCCAGGTGAAAACGTAGGTATGGGTAGTGACCACACTCTTTACGCATTGGTAGACGGTACTGTATGTTTCAAGAAAGGTCGCGAAGACAAGAGCTTCGTATCTGTAGTTCCTTTCGCTGAAGCATAATAAGTCTCAGTATTTAGAAAAGAAATTGAAAAGGGTTGCATCTTGCGTTGCAACCCTTTTTTCATTCTGCCATAAAAACGAAATTTGTCCTATTCTCTATTTTTCTTTTCTTCCCTAGATAAATTACTCCAAGCATCCACTTTCCTTTTTATTTTCTATTTTTCCACTCTACAATAATATAATATAAGTATATCAGAAAAAAGTCTGACAGAATACCGTATTGTTTTTCGTTTATTTGTGTCATAAAATACAATAACCATGAACAAACAACTTGTCTCTCTATTTCTGCTGACAGCATGTTGCGCACAACCGATAAGCGCAGACAGAATCTGGACCATCGGAGAAAACGACAATCAGGCAAAAGGTTTTGCACTGGCTCCGAATGGATACAAAGACTATCTTGCAAATGACTTTGGCTACGAAGACCGTTATTTCTTAATCGGCCATTCGGATGCGAGCAAAGAGTTTCCTTACGTAATACCCGGTCCTTCGGATGGATGGGGAGGAACTGGCGGTACTTCTGGATGGCGTACACACGATACAACCATCCTTTTCGGTATCGAAAAAATAACCAATAACTCCACTCCATGGAAACTGACCATAGATGTGCTGGACAACGCTGTAGAGTTACCTCCTCTTCTGAAGGTTACCGTAAACGGAACTGCATGGAAATTCCAGTTACCGAAAGGAAAAAACAAGAACTCCATTACAGGCGATTTAAGCGGAACTGTAGAAAATCGTATAGAGATACCTATCGACCCTGCTTGTCTTCATGAAGGCGGAAATGAAATCCGTTTATCTGTACTGCAAGGTTCTTGGATTCTATTCGACCAAATCACATTGGATGGTCCTGCAGGTATACAGTTGATAAAACCCAAGAAAGCTTTTTTACGCGGAGTAGAAGCTGCCAACTATGAAATTGAACAAAACGGCAAGCGAATACAGCCTCTGCTGGTAGATGTAGAAGAATTGTCGGGACGCCCTACTCTTGAAGTTGAAGTAGACGGAAAGAAGGTATTTACCCAACAGATTGATACAGCTCGCTACGTGCTCGAAGTCCCTATGTCTTCTGTAGAAACCACACAAAAAAGTCAGTATGTGGTAAGAGCCGACGGACGAATCATCGGTAAAGGACAGATAGAAAGAAGCACCCAGCCATTACAGACATTGGCAGACTACGTAGACACACGCATTGGTACCGGACATTCGCGCTGGATGATTGCACCGGGGCCGTGGATGCCTTTCAGTATGGTAAAACTGAGCCCGGACAACCAGAATACCGGATGGCAGGCAGGATACCAGCCTACTTTTGAAAACATCGGATGTTTCAGCCATATTCACGAGTGGACTTTAGGTGGTTTGGGATTAATGCCTACAAATGGGAAGCTGGTTATACAAGAAGGCGAAGAAGGTAATCCAGACTCTGGTTATCGTTCACGCATAGATAAGCGTACCGAAAAAGCCGGAATCGGTTATTATGCGATCCACCTGGAAGATTATGATATTCAGGCAGAACTGACTGCGACTACCCGATGCGGATTCCAACGATACACTTTCCCGAAAGATAGAAAGGGAGCACGTGTGTTGGTAGACTTACATATCCCGACTGAATATGACTACTTGCTGAGGGAAGTAGAGTTGCGCAAAGTAAGCGACTACAGAATAGAAGGTGTAAGTCATCAACTATCCAAAAATGTATGGAGCAACGATGCTGATCAGGACTATAAACTACACTTTGTATTGGAATTCGACCAGCCTATTGCCGATATGGGAATCTGGGCAGATGGAGAAGTACGCCGCGATACTGTATTAAAAGCCAAAGACCTGAAAGATGCAGGGGTTTATCTGGAGTTTGATGTGACTAAACATCCGGTAGTACAAGTACGTTCGGGTATCTCATTGGTAAGCATCGAAAATGCATCACTCAATCTTGAAAAAGAAATTACTCGTCCGTTTGGATGGAACTTTGAAGCTGTACAACAAAATCAGAAAAAGGTATGGAACGAATTGTTCGACCGAGTACAGATTACAAGTACCGACCGTATGGAAAAGGTACGTTTCTATAATAATATGTATCGCGCACTGTGTAGCCGAAACATATGGAGTGACGTAAACGGAGAATGGGTTTCGACTGATAAAAAAGTACACCGCCTGTCAGACGAAAACGATGCAGCATTGGGATGTGATGCTTTCTGGAACACATTCTGGAATCTGAACCAGTTCTGGAACCTGGTAACACCGGAATGGAGCAAACGATGGGTAAACTCTCAGTTGGCTATGTACGATGCCAACGGATGGCTGGCAAAAGGACCTGCAGGTATGAACTACATTCCTGTCATGGTAGCCGAACATGAAATACCTCTTATAGTAGGAGCATACCAAATGGGAATACGCGACTTTGATACTGACAAGGCTTTGGAAGCTATGCTGAAAATGCAGCGTACTCCTTCACAGAAAGTATACGCTGGATACGCTGGAAACAGAGACCTGAAATCGTATCTAAAATACAAATATGTACCTTCCGACTTGGGAAGATTCTCTAATTCTTTGGAATATTCTTACGACGACTGGACTGTAGGACAGTTTGCCAAAGCTTTAAACAAGCAGGATATATATAAGGAATTCAACGAAAGAGGATACTGGTGGAAGAATACCATTGATACTCGCTCGGGATATGCTACATTGAAGGATAGCAAAGGAAAATGGGCTGCCAACTTCGACCCGTTCCGCTCGGGTGCCAATGAACACTATGTAGAAGGAAACGCCTGGCAGTTGACTTACTTTGTCCCTCAGGATATACGTGCATTGGCCGACTATATTGGCAAGAAGCGTTTCATTGAAAGATTGGAATGGGGATTCCAGGCAAGCGAACCTTGGCGATACAATGCCCCCAATGATCAGTATTGGGATTTCCCCGTTGTACAGGGTAACCAGCAGTCTATGCACTTTGCATTCTTGTTCAACTGGGTAGGTAAACCATGGCTGACACAGAAATGGAGTCGTTCTATTATCGACCGATATTATGGAGCAGGAGTTGCAAATGCATATTTAGGCGATGAAGACCAGGGACAGATGAGTGCATGGTTTATTATGGCTGCTATAGGCTTATTCCAGACTGATGGAGGATGTAGCGTAGATCCTATATACGAAATCGCCAGCCCGCTTTATGAAAAAACGGTTATCCGACTGGACAACCGATACGGAAGAGGAAAAGAATTCACTATCGAAGCTCGTAATGCTTCACGTCAGAACAAATATATACAGTCGGCTACACTGAATGGAAAGCCACTTCAAAATTTCTATTTCCCTGCATCTGAACTGCTGAAAGGAGGTACACTGATACTGGAAATGGGTGATAAACCAAATAAAAAATGGGGGCTGTAAAGCTCCCATTTTTTTATAGTAGTATCATATCACTGCTTCTTTATATTTTGATGACAGATATCACAAGATTTCTTTTGAGAAATATCAAGACTTATAATATATGATTTAAGCTGCATTCTGCTTTTGTTTCAAAACCTTTTCGGATATCAATAAAAAAGATTCCCGGTCAGACTGTAGTCAGTTTAACCGGGAATCTTTTATTGATTGTTTTAAAAAGCTAATTCTATTATTCTGCAGCTTCTTCTGCTTTTTCTACAAATTCAGTCACTCCGTTTGATACCAACAAATTATACCACTGAATAAGTTTCTTAATATCGCTGGTATGAACACGGTCACGATCATAAGTAGGTAAAACTTCAGCCATGAAAGCATTCAACTCTTCTACAGATGCTTTTTTATAATCGATAGCTGTAACAGCACCATTTTCTTTCTTCTTTACTGATTCCAATACATCTGCCAAAGGTACTTCATCATCGTCTGTGTACATAGCAATATCGCCTAAAGAAATCACTTTATCGCTGGCATACACAGGCATTCTTTTTCTAGCAGCATCTACTGTTTCTACAATCAGCATATTCTTTGCCTGAGAAACCAGTTTATATAATCCCGGTTTACCTGAAATAGCTAAAATAGTCTTCAACATACGAGTAATAATATTATTATTTGTTTTTAATTTTAGATAGCGGCAAAAATACAATTCACAGACGATATATACAACATTATCTTCCCTTTTCTGTAGTCAGTTTATCAATCACTTCCTGCAACTGAGGCCACAAAGGGCAGACTCCATCATTGATTATCACAAAGTCGGCACGTTTTCGCTTTTCCTCTTCTGAAAACTGAGCCGCCATCCTGCTGCGTATTTGTACCTCAGTAGCACCATCACGCTGCATAGCTCTTTGCAGACGAATCTCTTCGGGAGCATATACCATCAGTATCTTGTCGACACTCTTATCAAAGCCCGATTCATATAAAATAGCGCATTCCATAACAACAACCTCAGTACCCGAATGACGTAAAGCCCATTCTTGAAAATCTTGTTTCACTATCGGATGTACAATTGAATTAATTCGAGATGCATTCTCAGAGGAAGAAAAAAGATATTCTGCAAGTAAAGGTTTATTCAAGCGCCCTTCCACATAAACATTTGTTCCAAGCAATTCTACCAACTGTTTCTGAATAGAAGGATGTTCCATCATGAGTCTTTTCGCATTCGAATCAGTATCATAGACAGGAATACCTGTCTCAGCTAACAAATGGGATACATATGACTTTCCACTACCTATCCCTCCAGTTATTCCCAAACGAATCATTCTTTATCTCCTTCCTCCACTACAACCTGTTGTTCTATCAAATAATCTATATCCGAATTCTGTATCCGGATATGACTGACACTATTAGGAGCTTTTCTTATCATCAAAGGTAGCTTTTCTCCTTTGGCATTCTTGATATCTTCGTAAGTAACTCCTATAAAGAAGTCATCTGCCGTTACCGACTTAAAATTCTTCAATCCGACCTGAAAAGTAACCTTTACTTTAGAAGGAAAGGTACGCAACACCTTACCGGCAGGAAAGTTAATACCTATCACAGGAACTTCTACGGTTTTCTCCGAATACATATCTACATACACAGATATATCATTGTAATCGGGAATAAACTTCACTCCCTTGATACGACGAAGTTTTACACGCTGTGTTAAAGTATCACTCACAGATTCAAAACGCACATCTTGCGTATAAGCAGCTATCAACGTATCAAGCACTCCATCTGGCGCATAAGCAATAACCGAATCAGGATGAAAGCCGATATGAGAAATATAATATTGTCTCCCAGGAGTAATCTCTCCCCGAAGACGAACTGGTAACTTTCTAGCTTTACCTTTCGTATAGATAAAATCGAGTGTATCCGGACGAATAGAAAGCAGTTTAGTAGAAACATTAAGCTGGGCGGATATTCTTTTCGATAATTCCGACGTAGAAATACGTACGTGAGTACCGGCTTCCATATAATCAGAAAAATCAAAAGTTACAGGAAAGAATGTTCTCCCCAACATATAATTTAGCAGAACAGTTCCTCTATCTTCGACTTGAACACGAACTTCTTCGGGAAGATCAGAAGTTATCACTACTTCCTTAGGAACATTCTTCAACCGAAGAGGAACTTTAAACTCGGTCTGATATACATCATCTAAAGTCTGTAAAAGCCAAAAAGCAAAAGAGACCAATACAAAAAACAAAAAAACCAGAAACTCCCTGCTTTTAGAGCTAAGCAAGAAGTTTCTGATTCTTCGAAATCCAAACCGATAATATCTTTTTATGTTCTTTACATCGAACATATTAATAGATTTTTATTTGTTTGCCTGAGCCTGCGCATCTGCATAAATAGAGTTTTTATCTACTCTGATTTTCACACTTGGCGCAATTTCTACCACAACGGCGTTATCTTCAATTTCCTTAATTTTTCCATAAATACCACCAGCAGTAATAACAGACTGTCCTACTTCCAGATTTTTACGGAAGTTAGCAATTTCTTTCTGCTTCTTCTGCTGTGGACGAATCATGAAAAAATACATGATAGCAAAAATGGCTACCATCATAATAAGGAAGGAATAATCTCCTCCAGCTTGAGCCTGCAATAATACAGTTAAAAGGTTCATAGGTTTTTCTTAATAATTAGTTATTTAATAGCGCACAAATATATCAATTTTTTGTCAGCTTGTTTTCCTTTTTCAATTGATTAACTATTCCATCCAAAGTACCATTAATAAAGCCACCACTCTTTGGAGTGCTATATAACTTGGCTATTTCTACATATTCATTTAATGATACATTCACTGGAATATTAGGGAAACTCAATATTTCGGCCAAAGCAATCTGCATAATAACCACATCCATTAAAGCTACTCGATCCAAATCCCAGTTCTTAGAATTTTCACTAATCAAGTGACGATAATAATCTGCGTTCAAGATAGTACGACGGAACAATCGACGTGCAAAATCCTGATCTTCTTCATCTTTAAACTCAGGAAGAAGTTCCTGCTTTTCTCCGTTTTTAGGATCAAAACGTTTGATGGTCTTCAATACAAAAGTATCAACAATTTCCTTATCATCATTCCAATACAAACTCTGGTCTTCCAACACTTCATCCAATCTTGCATTGTTGAAAATAATACGTTTGTAAATCTTGCGCCATACTTCACGATCTTCTTCATACGAAGAGGTTTCACTCTCCATATACTCCTTATATATATCGCTCTGCATAATCTGCTCACACAGATTTTTAATAAAGTCACCCTCATTCTCCCAAGTTTTCTTTTGGGTAGAAGCAAACTCATTCAGCTGTTTGTTGACTTCAAGCTGAGCAATGAAGCGGTTTTCTACAAACTTGGTATTAGGACACAAATCCTCTTTGGTAGGAGCCAGTTTATTTTTCGCTGCATCCAGCCGTCTGCTGGCATACTTCGTAACCTCCACCATGAGAAGCAAGAGATAGTTATACAAATCATACGCTTTAGATAAACTGAAGAACAACTCTTTTTCTGCAGTATCTAAATTTTTACCACCGTTCTGATAATACGCATAAATTATCTGAACTATTTTCAGACGAATAAGAACTCTGTTAATCATACTATTTGTTCCATATATTTGAGAGTGCAAAAATAGATATTTTCCTTTATATCTGCATAAAGATAGAGAACTTTTTTATGCAAATCATCCATAGACTTTATTTTTATACTCGTTTCTTTGTATTTTTCAAAAAAATCATCAAATTTGAAGGCGTTTTTAATAAGAAATCAAGCTTATGGAAGATTTAAAAAAGAAAAATGGACTAAACGAAAATGATAAAGACATTGTTTTTTCAAAAGCAATAAAAGCAGGAAAACGAATCTATTACCTCGATGTCAAGAAAAACAGAAAAGACGAAATGTTTTTAGCTATTACTGAAAGTAAAAAAATAGTATCTGGAGAAGGGGAAGCATCTCAAATAAGCTTTGAGAAGCATAAGATTTTCCTTTATAAAGAAGATTTCGAGAAATTCATGAATGGCTTGCAGGAAACAATTCAATACATAGAACAAGGACAGGGGAATACTTCATCACTGGCACCTCATAAAAAAGAGGATGAAGAACATGAAACTGTAAACTCAGATGCAATAAAAATTGACATTGAGTTTTAAATAAACTCTATACACAAAGTATTTAATTTAGAAAAGATTAAAAACACTTGTCAAAGTAAAAGATTATTCTTACCTTTGCGCCGCTTTAAGTTCATCGTGTGATATACCACATCGTGTGATGGTGAATTAAGCAATAGATACACTTAATTTAGAGTAACACAAAAAATTAAAAACAATGAAATCAATTGAAATCAAAGGTTCTTTAAGAACTGAAACAGGTAAAAAAGCTACTCACAGCTTGCGTAAAGAAAATGGTGTACCATGTGCATTGTATGGTATCCAGAAAGACGAAAACGGCAAACCAGTTGCAACTCACTTCACTGTAACAGTAGAAGGTTTGCGTAAATTGGTATACACACCTCATATCTATGTAGTAGATTTGAACATTGATGGCAAAGTAGTAAATGCTATCATGAAAGATATCCAATTCCACCCTGTAACTGATGCTATTCTGCACGTTGATTTCTTGCAGATTGACGAAGCTAACCCAATCGTAATGGAAGTTCCTGTAAAATTGGAAGGTTTGGCTGAAGGTGTGAAAGCCGGTGGTAAATTGGCATTACAGATGCGTAAACTGAAAGTTAAAGCATTGTACAACGTAATTCCAGAACGTTTGGTTGTAGATGTAACAAGCTTAGGTTTGGGTAAGACTATCAAAGTTGGTGAATTGAACTACGAAGGTTTGCAGATTCTGAATGCAAAAGAAGCTGTAGTATGCGCAGTTAAATTGACTCGTGCTGCTCGTGGAGCTCAGGCTGCTGCAAATAAATAATCATTTTCAGTAACCTAAACCACAAAATCCCTTTCAATGAAATATTTGATTGTAGGACTGGGAAATATCGGTGAAGAATACCGAAATACCCGTCACAACATAGGATTTATGGTATTGGACGCCCTAGCTAAGGCGTCCAATATTGTTTTTAAGGACGGACGTTACGGAGCGACTTCTACCCTCTCCATAAAAGGAAGACAAATGCTCCTGCTCAAACCTTCCACATATATGAACCTAAGTGGAAATGCTGTAAGATATTGGATGCAACAAGAAAAAATTCCTTTGGAAAACGTATTAATTATTGTTGATGATTTAGCATTACCATTTGGAAGTTTACGTTTAAAAGGAAAAGGAAGCGATGCAGGTCATAACGGCTTAAAACATATAGCGGCGACATTAGGTACACAAAACTATGCCCGACTACGTTTTGGTATAGGCAATGATTTTCCAAAAGGAGGACAAATAGATTACGTATTGGGAAAATTTGGAGAAGAAGATATGAAACTCATGCCTGAACGTTTGGAAACTGCAGGAGAAATAATAAAAAGCTTCTGTCTGGCCGGATTAAACATCACCATGAATCAATACAATAATAAATAAACGAGCATTATGCCTGAAGCAAGAATAGATAAGTGGATGTGGGCTGCCCGAATCTTTAAAACCCGCACCATTGCAGCTGAAGCTTGCAAAAAAGGAAGAATCTATATTAATGGTGCCCAAGCAAAACCGGCTCGCATGATTAAACCTGGAGATACCATACAGGTAAAAAAACCGCCTATCACCTATTCATTCAAAGTTATACAAGCAATAGAAAAGCGTGTTGGAGCAAAGCTTGTTCCTGAAATTATGGAAAACGTAACAACTCCAGACCAGTACGAACTGCTAGAGATGAGTAAAATAAGTGGCTTTGTCAATCGTGCCAAAGGTACAGGAAGGCCCACCAAAAAAGACCGTCGAGATTTAGATGAGTTTTTCACTCCCGAATATATAGACGATTTTGACTTTGATTTTGATGATAACGAAGAATAAAGTCCAAATAAAAACAGAAAGAGACTAAATGTATTTCATTTAGCCTCTTTCTGTTTTTCCAGTTTATATTTTATCAGCTTTCTATTCTTTTTCTTTCTCTTCCTCAAGATTATTCTTTGAAGTCCAAATAGCCTTCCTGATTTCTTCCAATTCATAAGGATCGGTAGAGATCAATGGAATTGTCTCCCCCCAACCAATGCGAAGGCGCAAAGCATATTGAGTTTTCATCCGTATAGCCACTATAAGCATAATTAAGCCACACAGAAAGAAAAACAAAGCGACTCCCATGGATCCTCCCACCATCAAAAGGCCAAAGAAAAAAGATAATACTCCGAACGTAATAGGATATCTCCGATAATTAGCACGCTTTGAAACATAAACTGCATTTACGTCAGATAGCTTATAGCGCGAACTATTTAATATAAACTCTTTTGATGTAACTTTTACGCCATCTTTATCATAATATAAGTCCGCTCTTACCATGTTTTCTTAATTAGATTTTTCCTGCCATTAATTTTTTATTGTGTGAATTTGCAGCAATTGCAGCCCAAATAACACCAATAGGAATAGTAAGAATCAAGCCAAATCCAAAGGTCAAAAGTCCGACGATTAGATTTACAATAATCATTACAATAGCTCCTAATACTGTAGAATAAAACATACCCAATGGGCCAAAGAATAAAGATAAAGCAATTGCAATACCTACACTTTTAGGAGACTTTGTTACTACTACGTTTACATTTTGATTTTCAGTTGCCATAATACAGTCTGTTAAAGGTTAAACAAATCCGTTAATAAATATTACAATCGCAAAGGTATAAAACCTTTTTTAATATACAATTTTTTTTACATCTATTTTCCGTTTCAGTCCAAAGAACTTCATTTCACCTCAGCCATCACCAAACGTTGCAAATCACTCTTTTCTCCGACAATCCAAATAATATCCCCTACTTCCAAACGCCGATTGACATTCGGAGAACAAAGTTGCTTATCGTTTTCCGATTCTATCCCCACAACCATACAACGGTATTCGTTACGTATACCACTTTCTTTAATTGTATGACCTGCAATAGGCGAAACTTCAGGAATCTTAAACTGCTTCAACACCATTTCGTGCTGTTCAGCATCTTCATAGCCCAATGCATCAGAAACCTGCCCTACATAATGAGCAAAAACAGATAACTGTTCATCCGTACCGATAACCTGTAAAGTATCTCCTGGGAAAATACGAATTCTTCCTCCTGGAATATTTATCCGATGAGTTCCTCGAATAATCGATGCGACATGCACATTATATTTCTGCCCCAAGTCCAATTCCTGTAATGTCTTACCAGCCCACAAAGAATCAGCAGGTACAGAAAAATCTGATAAGTGCAAGTTTCTATCTAATAACCCACTTTCATATTCAGGACGTTTTTCTCCAATATATTCTTTATGAATATCTTTCGAACGCAAATTCTGTACGAAAGTACGCTCAAGACCAATAGATCTCTTTTTCAAGAAACGAGAGAAAACCATTCCAACCACCAACAAAACCGCAATACCTACCATCAAAGCAGCAGATGCTCTAAACAAGAATTCAATGATATATACCACAAAGCCTGTAGCAATTACTACCCGAAGCAATATTACAGCTATCAACGGAGCATGATTAAAGCGACTATCCGACCACAAAGCCTTAAATTCAATCGAACGATTTTTCTTCATGATCAAAGCACGCAAGAAAGGAGCAATTGCAGATATCGTCACCACAGCCCCTAATAAACGTCCCCAAAAATCACCTAAAGCCGAAACGATTAAAGGTACCACCAAATGCAAACACAATCCCATAATCGCCACAGACAACACCGAATAAATCAAAACAATACGCATGATTGCAACCAATAATTTCTTCCAGTTATTTTCATGCTGTACGGTCTGCGAACCAGTAGAATACCTCTCCAAAAAGGTCCGGACTCCTTCTGGCATTGTACGATCCACCCAATTATAGGCAGGAACAGCCAAACGTATCATATAAGGAGTAAGAAAAGTCGTAATAACCGATACTGCCACTACTATAGGATATAGAAAATGACTGGTTACATTCAAGCTAACCCCTAAAGAGGCAATAATAAATGCAAATTCACCGATCTGGGTTAAACTGAAACCACACTGCATGGCAGTTTTCAAAGACTGCCCGGAAAGCAACACTCCCATTGTTCCAAAGACAGCCTGTCCTAATAAGATCGCTAATACTATCACCACAATAGGTACAATATACTCGACCACCATATGAGGATCAACCATCATTCCCACCGATACAAAAAAGATAGCCCCAAACAAATCTTTGACAGGTGCCACTAATTTTTCTATATGCTCAGATTCTATTGTTTCAGCAAGAATAGAGCCCATTATAAAAGCCCCAAAAGCAGGTGAAAAACCCACCTTAGACGCAAATACAACCATTCCAAAGCAAAGAGCAAGTGCTACAATCAGCAAAGTTTCATCACTCATCAGCTGGCGAACTTTTTTCAAAAAGAGTGGTATCAAATAAATACCTACCACAAACCATAATATCAAAAAGAAAACCAACTTGACAAGACTACCTACCATTTCTCCCCCTTCAAAATTCTGGCTCACCGCCATTGTCGAAAGCATTACCATCAGTACGATAGCCAATATATCTTCCAAAATCAAGATACTCAACACTAATCCAGCAAACCTCTGTTGACGCAAACCTAAATCATCAAAAGCTTTATAAATAATGGTAGTAGACGACATGGCCAGCATTCCTCCCAAATAAATACAGTCCATACGTTTCCAGTCAAAAGCCCAGCCCACACAAATTCCTACAGCAATCATACACAAGATAATGGTACATGCAGAAATCACAACCGAACCTCCCATCTTCATCATTTTCTTAAAGCTGAATTCCAATCCCAATGCAAACAAGAGGAAGATAACTCCAATATCTGACCAAGTCTGAATATTGGCAGTATCCGTTACCGAAGGAGTCAGTGAAAAATGCGGACTGGCTATAAATCCAGCAACAATATACCCTAACACTAATGGCTGTTTCAGTTTTTTAAAAACAAGAGTCATCAAACCGGCACACATCAGAATCAGTGCCAGGTCACTAATCAATGGAGCTAAATGCGACATGATACACACAAATTATAATACCATACAAAAATAGCGAATTAATTTAATAATGAGTGTGCCATGGCAAAAAGTAGCCTTATTTAGAGGTACTTTGCAAAAACTTTTTTAATTTTGTAACCAAATTGAGTTAATATATCAACAAATGAACGTATTAGAACTAAGTGAACAGGAGATTATCAGACGTAACAGTCTGAATGAAATGAGAGCGATGGGCATCGATCCGTACCCTGCAGCAGAGTATGTAACCAATGCATTCTCTACCGATATAAAAGCAGAATTCAAAGAGGACGAAGCAGAACCTCGCAAGGTTTCGGTAGCAGGTCGTATCATGTCGCGCCGTGTAATGGGTAAGGCTTCTTTCATTGAGTTACAAGACTCTAAAGGTCGTATTCAGGTATATATCACCCGCGATGATATTTGTCCGGATGAAAACAAAGATTTATACAACGTAGTATTCAAGCGTCTGCTCGACTTAGGAGACTTCGTAGGTATTGAAGGATTTGTATTCCGCACACAGATGGGAGAAATTTCCATCCATGCTCAAAAGTTGACAGTATTATCAAAATCAATCAAACCACTTCCAATTGTAAAATACAAAGATGGAGTGGCATACGATAAATTCGAAGATCCGGAATTACGTTACCGTCAACGTTATGTAGACCTGGTTGTAAACGATGGTGTAAAAGATATCTTCTTGAAACGCAACAAAGTATACAACTCAATGCGCGAATACTTCAACTCTAAAGGTTATATTGAAGTAGAAACTCCTATCCTGCAGTCTATTGCCGGAGGAGCTGCAGCACGTCCGTTTATTACTCATCACAATGCATTGGATATTCCTTTGTATATGCGTATTGCCAGCGAATTGTACCTGAAGCGTCTGATCGTAGGTGGATTTGAAGGTGTATACGAAATCGGAAAGAACTTCCGAAACGAAGGTATGGACCGCACACACAATCCAGAGTTTACTTGTATGGAAATCTATGTAGCCTACAAAGACTACAACTGGATGATGACCTTTACAGAAAATATGATTGAGAAAATCTGTATGGACGTAAACGGTACCACAGAAGTACAGGTCGGCGAACATCTGATCAACTTCAAGGCTCCGTTCAAACGTGTTACCATGCTGGATTCTATCAAAGAATTTACCGGATATGATTTGACTGGCATGAGCGAAGAACAGATTCGTGAAGTATGTCAGAAACTGAATATGGAAATCGATGACACAATGGGTAAAGGCAAGTTGATTGATGAAATCTTCGGCGAATTCTGCGAAGGCAACTACATCCAGCCTACTTTCATCACCGATTATCCAATTGAAATGTCACCGCTGACCAAACGTCACCGCAACAATCCGGAACTGACCGAACGTTTTGAGCTGATGGTAAACGGAAAAGAATTGTGTAACGCATACTCTGAGTTGAACGACCCAATCGACCAGCTTGAACGCTTTGAAGAACAGATGCGCTTAAGCGAAAAGGGTGATGATGAAGCAATGATCATCGACAAAGACTTCGTACGTGCATTGGAATATGGTATGCCTCCTACTTCTGGTATGGGTATCGGTATGGACCGTCTGGTTATGCTTATGACAGGCCAAAGCACTATTCAGGAAGTATTGTTCTTCCCACAGATGCGTCCGGAAAAGGTAATTCCGAAAGATGCACCAGCTAAATTCATCGAATTGGGTATTGCAGAAGACTGGGTACCTGTTATTCAGAAAGCCGGATACAATCTTGTTTCCGACATGAAAGACGTAAATCCACAGAAATTACACCAAGACATTTGCGGTGTAAATAAGAAATACAAATTAGAACTGACTAATCCAACTGTGGACGAAGTAGCAAGCTGGATACAAAAGATTCAATAAATGAAAAAGAAGAATGAGGAATGAAGAGCCATGGAACAACTTTTACCTATTCTTCATTCTTCGTTCTTCATTCTTCATTATAACAATATAATATGAAATTACCCGGTAAAATAGCAATTATGGGGGGAGGAAGCTGGGCTACGGCAATTGCCAAAATCATACTTACCCAAGCTGAATCAATCAACTGGTATATGCGCCGAGACGACCGCATTGAAGAGTTCAAGCGCCTCGGACATAACCCAGCCTACCTGACGAGTGTGCGTTTTGATACCAAACGCATCAATTTCTCATCGGATATCAATAAAGTAGTTCGCGAATCGGATACACTGATATTTGTGACTCCTTCTCCATATCTGAAGACCCACCTCAAAAAGCTAAAAACTAAAATCAAGGATAAGTTCATTGTTACAGCCATTAAAGGTATCGTTCCTGACGAGAATCTGATTATCTCCGATTACTTTCACAAAGTATACGATGTACCTGAAGATAACATTGCTGTATTGGCAGGTCCTTGCCATGCAGAAGAGGTCGCATTAGAACGATTATCCTATCTCACTGTAGGGTGCAAAGACATAGAAAAGGCTAAACTCTTTGCACGACAACTTGCAGGACACTACATCAAAACTTCCGTCAATACAGATGTAACAGGTATCGAATATGCTTCTGTATTGAAAAATGTTTATGCCATAGCTGCCGGTATATGCAGTGGCTTAAAATACGGTGACAACTTCCAGGCAGTACTGGTTTCGAACGCCTTACAAGAAATGAACCGTTTTCTGGATACAGTTCACCCCATCAACCGCTGCACCAACGACTCGGCATATTTAGGCGACTTATTGGTCACTTCTTATTCCAACTTCAGCCGTAACCGAGTATTCGGTACCATGATTGGTAAAGGATATTCAGTAAAAAGCGCACAAATAGAAATGGAAATGATTGCCGAAGGATACTACGGCACTAAATGTATTAAGGAAATCAACAAGCACTTGCATGTTAATATGCCCATTGTAGATGCGGTATATAATATCCTGTATGAGCGAATCTCACCTATGATTGAAATTAAACTACTAACTGATTCATTCAGATAAACATAGATCGTTATGGAAAATATTAAACTGAACATCGAAAAAACGTTAGATTTCATATCTAAAGATAAGCTAACAACTTATGAGTCTAAAGTAAAGACTTATATGGATACATTGGAACAGGGAACCGGACTGGGTAACGATTTTCTGGGTTGGTTACATTTACCTTCTTCTATCACTCCAGAACATCTTGCCGACTTGAAAGCTACAGCACAAGTACTGCGCGACAACTGCGACGTAGTCGTAGTAGCTGGTATCGGAGGCAGTTACCTGGGAGCACGTGCGGTAATAGAAGCGATGTCGAACAGTTTTGCATGGCTGCAAGAAAAGAAAGCAGGCGAACCGACTATCCTTTTCGCAGGTCACAACATCGGCGAAGACTATCTGTTCGAACTGACCTCTTTCCTGAAAGACAAAAAATTTGGTGTAATCAATATTTCCAAATCAGGTACTACAACCGAAACCGCTTTGGCATTCCGTCTGCTTAAAAAACAGTGCGAAGAACAACGCGGAAAAGAAATGGCACGTAAAGTAATCGTAGCCGTAACAGACGCAAAGAAAGGAGCTGCCCGCATCACTGCTGATAAAGAAGGATACAAATCATTCATTATTCCAGATAATGTAGGTGGACGTTTCTCTGTTCTTACTCCGGTGGGTCTGCTTCCCATCGCTGTAGCAGGTCTCGATATCGAACAGCTGGTAGCCGGTGCACGCAAAATGGAAGAAGTTTGCGCAAACCCGAACATGGAAGAAAATCCGGCTGCTCTGTATGCAGCTACACGCAACGAACTTTATCAGAACGGAAAGAAGATAGAAATTCTGGTAAACTTCCAGCCTAAATTGCATTACTTCATGGAATGGTGGAAACAATTGTATGGAGAATCTGAAGGAAAAGACCACAAAGGTATCTATCCAAGCTCTGTAGACTTCTCAACAGACCTCCACTCTATGGGACAATGGATTCAAGAAGGAGAACGCACAATCTTCGAAACTGTGGTTTCGGTAGAAACTCCTAACCATGAACTGCACGTACCGGCAGATGATGAAAACCTCGACGGTTTGAACTTCCTGGCAGGAAAACGTGTTGATGAAGTAAACAAGATGGCTGAATTGGGAACACAGTTGGCACATGTAGACGGAGGTGTACCCAACTTGCGTGTCAGTGTTCCTGTACTGAACGAATACTACTTGGGACAACTGATCTACTTCTTCGAAAAAGCTTGCGGCATCAGCGGATATCTGCTTGAAATTAACCCGTTCAACCAGCCGGGAGTAGAAGCATACAAGAAAAATATGTTTGCACTGCTCAACAAACCTGGATACGAAGAAGCATCCAAAGCTATTCGGGCACGTTTAAACAAATAAAAGATTAATACATAGTAAAGAATGGAGATAGAGGAGAAATCTTTCATCACAAGATTCCTCAATCTTCATTCTTTATTTTTATCATCCAATCTACACTATTTACCAAATGTTTCAAGAAGCTATAAACCAGTATCTCCAAAAACATCAATACGAATCTATCAAGCTAAAAGCTGTTTTGTTTGATATGGACGGTGTGTTGTTCGACTCAATGAAGAACCATGCAGCCGCATGGCATGAGGCCATGAAGCAATACGGCATGCACCTGAGTTACGAAGAAGCCTATATGCACGAAGGAAGAACCGGAGCCTCCACTATCAACATTGTCAGTACCCGACAGAGAAACCGGGAAGCTACAGAAGAAGAAATCAAGGAAATCTACCATACAAAAAGTGAATTATTCAATGCACTTCCCAAAGCCGTACGAATGCCGGGAGCACTGGAAGTATTGAACAAAGTCAAAGGTTGCGGACTCATTCCAATGGTAGTAACCGGGTCCGGACAAACATCTTTATTAGACAGACTGAACCGTAACTTTCCGGATATATTCAAGGCAGAACTGATGGTGACTGCTTTCGACGTAAAATACGGAAAGCCCAATCCGGAACCTTATCTGATGGCACTGAAAAAAGCAGGAATCGCTCCAAACGAGGCCATCGTGGTAGAAAATGCCCCACTGGGAGTACGAGCTGGAGTGGCCGCAGGAATATTTACAGTGGCCGTCAATACAGGACCACTTCCCGACTCTGCATTACTGGATGAAGGCGCCAACTGTCTTTTCCACTCCATGCCGGAATTCAACGACAACTGGGAGACTCTATTCCACGCGTTTCAGGGCTGAAAAGCCCTTTTTTTTATGAAATAGCCCTTGCATAAGCAGGTATGCTCTATACCATCATGCAGAAACATATAAAAAGCACTACAACCGACGACGTCGGCTCTATAATCAACGCTGGCGATTCTACAGCCAACGATACCGATTATAGAGCCGACGTCGTCGATTATAAAATACGTACCATAACGATACGTAAATATCCTATTCCAAGACCCAATTACAGTATGTGTCCTATCAGTTTCGTTATTCTTTACCAATCAATGCCTGAATGGTGTGTCTTACCCGCTCTGCTGTTGTAACGGAGTGCATATACTCGTCTATCTCTCCATTACCTCCCATCGACAGAGCCGGATTTCTCAGTTTCATTTTACTCGCTTTGTTTTCACGGGCCGAAAAATGAAATTCTGCAGCTCCGGTTTTTTCAGCCAGCGACGCAATATTAGACTCATTCACCCCACATCCCGGCATAATTACAATACGACCGTCTGCCTGCTTTACCAAGTCAGCCAACAAGCCGGCTCCTTCCATTGCAGTTTTTTGCTGACCGGAAGTCAATATACGATCTACTTTCAATTCGATAAGCTGTTCCATTGCCTGAAACGGATCCTTCACATAATCGAAGGCACGGTGAAAAGTCACAGCCATTCCTTCCGAAACTTTCATCAGACGCTCTATAGCCGAAATATCCAATTCACCTTCCGGAGTAAGACATCCGAATACTACTCCATCCGCACCTAACTGTCGAGCCATCCGAATATCCTCTTCCATTATATCCAACTCCAACGGAGAGTATAGAAAATCTCCTCCACGAGGACGAATAATCACATGCAAACGGATGTCAATCATCTTTCTTGCTAACTTGATTTCACCATACGAAGGTGTAGTTCCTCCCTCTGGCATCGAAGCGCATAATTCCACACGATGTGCTCCCCCTTGCTGTGCAGCCAGACAACTGGCTGCAGAATTGGCACAGATTTCAAAAGTATATTGTTTCATAACCATGATTTTAAACGTCGCACAATAAAAAAAGAGACTTCTTAAAAAGTCTCTTTACCCCTTTTCTATTGTACGCCCGTGGGGAGTCGAACCCCAATCGATGGAACCGGAATCCATTATTCTATCCATTGAACTACGGGCGCATTATTTTAATGCGACGGCAAATGTACAATTTATTAATGTTTTCTCCTAATATTGACTCAAGAAATTCTTCCTTATCCTTCTCCTTCATCTCCTGAAATATAATCAAAAGTATACCTTCAAAAAGTAAAACGCAAACATTATGATATAATAATTTAAAAATAAATTGCATTTTAACAAAATAAACTTACCTTTGCAAACACAATAACTATTAAGAACAAATAATCATGAGCTATTTGATAAAACCAACCAACTATAAGCCTCTAC
Organism: Phocaeicola acetigenes; assembly: GCF_027529745.1. Classification (NCBI taxonomy): domain Bacteria; kingdom Pseudomonadati; phylum Bacteroidota; class Bacteroidia; order Bacteroidales; family Bacteroidaceae; genus Phocaeicola; species Phocaeicola acetigenes. The sequence continues at coordinate 31,041 of NZ_JAPZVM010000005.1, read as the reverse complement.
TCGACATGAAACAAACCGAGTTAGGTATTAAACAGATAAAAGAATTTTTCCAGCAGAACCTTTCTTCCGAATTACGCTTGCGAAGAGTAACAGCACCACTTTTTGTATTGAAAGGAATGGGAATCAACGATGACTTAAGCGGAACAGAACGTCCTGTATCATTCCCCGTCAAAGAACTGGGAGACCAACAGGCGGAAGTGGTACATTCATTAGCCAAATGGAAACGACTGACACTGGCCGATTATCACATCGAGCCGGGATACGGTATCTATACGGATATGAATGCTATCCGTGCCGACGAAGAACTGGGAAATCTTCATTCGCTTTACGTAGACCAATGGGACTGGGAACAGGTTATCACTCCCGAGCAACGTAACATTGATTTTTTGAAAGATATCGTCAGACGTATCTATGCAGCCATGCGACGTACAGAGTATATGGTTTGTGAAGCATATCCTCAGATCACTCCTTTTATGGCTCCCGAAGTACATTTCATACATGCAGAAGAACTGTTACAGATGTATCCGGATAAGTCTGCCAAAGAGAGAGAAGACCTGATTACCAAACAATACGGCTCGGTATTTATCATCGGCATAGGTGGAAGCCTGAGCAACGGTAAACCGCATGACCTGCGTGCCCCCGACTACGACGACTGGTCTACCGTTGATACAAAAACAGGACTTCCGGGATTGAATGGTGACTTGCTGATATGGAATGAGGTACTGGGACGCGCCATCGAACTGTCTTCCATGGGTATCCGTGTGGATCAAATGGCTTTGACCAAACAACTCCAGATTGCCCATAAAGAAGAACGTGCCCAGCTTTATTTCCACAAGCGTTTACTGGAAGGCTCTCTTCCTCTTAGCATCGGAGGCGGTATCGGACAGTCACGCTTATGTATGCTATATCTCAAAAAGGCCCATATCGGTGAAATACAAGCCAGCATTTGGCCGGAAGAGATGCGGGAAGAATGCCAACGCTTGGGTATGAATCTCATTTAGTTGATAAATTCTCCCAAAATCACTACCTTTACCCGGACAAATAGAAAAACAACTATGAATGTACAAATAGAAGCTACATGGAAAGAGGTCTTGGCGCCAGAATTTGAGAAAGATTATTTCATTAAACTGACCGATTTTGTTCGCCATGAATACCAGACAACCGTAGTCTATCCTCCGGGAAAACTTATATTCAATGCATTTAATCTTTGCCCATATCCCAAGGTAAAGGTAGTGATAATAGGACAGGATCCTTACCACGGACCGGGACAGGCACACGGACTTTGCTTTTCGGTAAACGATGGCATAGCATTTCCTCCTTCTCTCCAGAACATCTTTAAAGAAATACAAGACGATTTGGGAACTCCGATACCGACAAGTGGAAATCTGACCCGCTGGGCAGAACAAGGGGTATTACTTCTGAATGCAACACTTACCGTACGCGCCCGTCAGGCCGGCTCTCACCAGCGCAAGGGATGGGAAGAGTTTACAGATGCTGCAATCCGGGCTTTGGCCGAAAACAGAGAACATCTGGTATTCATCTTATGGGGATCTTACGCACAGAAGAAAGGAGCTTTTATCGACCGTAACAAGCATTTGGTGCTGACTTCTGTTCACCCCTCTCCTCTGTCTGCTTACAATGGGTTCTTCGGGAACAAACATTTCAGCCGTACCAACGAATATCTTGTTCAGCACGGAGAACAGCCTATCCAATGGTAATTTCCACATCATATAAAAAGGATTCCGCCTTACACCCTGTTGATACAGTATGTAAGGCGGAATCCTTTTTATATCATTACCGAGAAATACTTAATACCAGGTAACAGCTTCACTTGAGTTACTACGCTGATCCCATTTCAATGCATCGGTCAGCATATTCGAATTGGCACGTATAGAGAAATTGTATGATGTATACGGACCAAATATCAAGCCACAACTCATGGTAAAACAGTGCAAGTCGCGGGTTATGTTCATCGTTGTATACGAAAGTTCCTTCTGCGTAAAATCATAACCAGTAGCATAGGTCATATTCCAACGGCTTCCCAGCTTCAAGTTACCCGATACATTCAAAGAATGAGTGAGCGAATAAGGGTAACGCATCGTCTTAATATTAATCTGCTTGCTACGGTCTTCACGAATGCTATAACTGTAACTTAAACTTACACTCCATGGAAGTTTGAAGGCCAGATAACCGTCAGGGTCAAGAGTAGCCTGTTCGGTCTTTCTCATATTAGAGCCATTATTGGTCTTTTCTTCGGTATCCTCTTCTTCATCTTCATCCTCCTCGTCACCATTCTTTTTCTTATCCTTCTCTTCCTCTCCCTTTCCGAACAGTTTCTTAAATGTATCATTGTTCAATGTATACGAGAATGAACCACTATACCCTTGGAAACGTCCGAAACGGCCATACGACCATTCTGTACGGTCGCTTTCTACCACATTTCCGTTTTCATCGAACTTATAAGCATAAGTGGCGAAGCTTGCATTCATATTAAAGGTATAATTCTTGGTCAGCTTCAAACGGACATTCATGCTTAAATCGCTCCAACGTTTCCGGGCAATATCATAAGACAAACTACCGCTCAACTGGTCTATCAAACTGATTTTCTTATAGCCGGTAGTATCTTTATCCGATTTCATCTTCATTTCGATGTTGTTATCCAACGAGAAACTGATGTTTTGCGATACACCTTTCATGGTAGGATAACTGTAAGCAGCTCCTTCGTACGGAGAATACTCCTGCATACGCACCTCACCGTTTTCATCGGTATAGGTATAACTGTCGTAATAACCAAACTTTGCCTTACTGAAGTCCGGGGTATAAGCATAGCTCACAGAAGGAGTGATGACATGACGGATCTGTATTTCCTTTTTCTTCATGAACAAAGGCTTATACATACCATACAACTTCGTATTCATAGACAAAGACAGATTATAATCGTACACACGATTAAATCCATTAATGGTATCTCGTACTACTTCACGCGTATCCTGATCATAGCTTTGCTTTACCTTTCTCAAATACCAGCGTTCGGTGTAATTGAATGAAGGCGTGATATTGATATACTTAAACAAGTTAAACGTTGCCTGTACAGGGATATAATGCTTCATACCATTATCCCACTTAGACAAAGGAGTCTTAAACAACAGATTATCTTTTGTATTCACACTGTTCGTCAACGATCCTGTATACTGCAGCGAAATTTTCTCATACCAGCGGTCACCCATCGAATTCTTTCTCTTAAACGGATAGATACGGTTCAAGGAGATATTCAAATCCGGAAGGGTCATTGTCAACGATGAATCCCGGGTATTCTGGGTAATATTGAAGGTACTCGAAATATTCAGACCAATCTCAGGAAAAGTTCTTGAGTAACTTACACTGGAGGCCTTGGTATTATTCGAATAACTGTTGGCATTATAAATTGAATTCAAGCTGGAACGGTCGTAACTACTGGTCGAAAAATTGACACTGGCAGAGAATGTACTGTTCGGGTTGGCCTTGGCATCCTGACGATGACTCCACTGAATACGGAAGTCTTTCGACACACTATAATCCGGCATATTCTTCTCTCCCAACTTGGTAACCAAATAGCTGGCATTGAAATAACCACTGTATTTATAGCGTTTATTATAGGTCGATGCAGCCGAAAGTCCCCAAGAACCTTTCGTAAAGATTTCTCCCAAAACCTTCAAATCCATCTGATCGCTGATAGCAAAATAGTATCCACCATCGCGCAAATAGAAACCACGACTCATTTCATCTCCATAAGTCGGCATGATAAATCCCGATGAATAACTACTGCTGAAAGGGAAAAATCCAAATGGGATGGCCAACGGAAGAGGTACATCCTCTACTACCAACTGAGCAGGACCAAAGACAACGTCTTTCTTGGGACGGACTTTCGCCATAGACAGTTTCAAATAAAAATGCGGATGTTCCTGATTGTCGCAAGTGGTATATTTACCATGACGCATGTAAATATCGTCATTGGGGCCTTTCTTGGCATCTTCACTGGTCACATAACCTTCACCCTGTTGCGTCACAATGCTGTTGATAAACCCTTTCTTCGTCTTGAAGTTATAACGCATGGTCTTAGACTCATACGGTGTTTCCCCATCCTTGAAAACAGGTGTTCCCTGTTCTACTCCTGTAGTATCGGCTACTCCTCGTGCATATACCGTACTGCTGTCCATGTTCATTGTAATCAGGGCAGAAGTCAGTTCTATATTCTGATAGTTTACCTTTCCATTTCCAAACAGGTGCGCAAACCCTCCTTTGGTAAAAACAATAGAATCGGATGCTTCGTAAATAACCGGAGCATCAATCGGCTGTTTCTTGGGCGTAGTATCCTTTGCCAGTGTATCCACTGCCAATGTATCCATTTGCAACGAATCAAAAAGCAAAGAGTCTTTTTGCAAAGATTTATCCACACGTATCCCTACCGCCTGTGAATCAAGAGATGTTTCTGTTTTTTCCTTTCGATGTTTTCTGCCCTTTACACGCTGAGCCTCAGCATAAAAAGCAAACAGAAAACCAGCCAGAAATAATGATATTAATAGATATGTTGTTTTTTTAAACGACGTCATTCATTCATTTTTTACGCAATGCGGTACAAAAGTAAACATTATCCTCTAAATAAATGCGAAACACGCTGTTTTTAATGTATTTTAGTTACAAAAACAGCTTACACCACTCATCAAAACGTTTGCCGCCTTCTTCTCCAAAACGAGCCACACTCTTCCGTGCCTTTTCTATTGATTTTTCCTTATCCAATTTAGTTTTTGAAAAGAACTTATCTGCAAAACATATAATTTGTTCTTCCAGGCTTACCGGCAACATCTCGCGATGTGGAATAGGCAACTCCTGTTCTATGATATTCTGCAAAGAGATTCCTGCTCCAGTATGACGTTCGCACACTAAAGCATGACGGGGAAAACCTTCGGCTGCCACCAACTCTGCTCCCAAATATCCATGACAAATATAAGGATGTGTTCCGTAACAACCGATACCCGAAGCATCTGTAAGAAAGATACCGATATCGTGTAACATGGCAGCTTCTTCAATAAAAGACAAGTCTAACTGCAATTCCGGATGATTACGAGCCATAGCCAGTGCCTTGTCTGCCACCGAACGGCTATGTACCAACAAAATATGTTTCAACTCATTATCAACCGGGTAGTATTTATCAATCAAAGCCAAAGGATTCATTTTTTCTTGGTTTAGTTTTTATTATCTTTGTACAAAACTACTAAAAATAATCGGTTTACCATGAAATATAAGCTGCTATTCATTAACCTGTTCTTCTTTCTTTGTCTTTCATGTACTCCGGCATGGGCCCAACTACGTTGCGGAGCCGACCGTACAGAGCTGACATTGCCTCTGCTGAGGGATAAACAAATTGCCTTGATTGTCAATCAGACTTCTATTACGACAAACGGTATCCATTTACTGGACACATTACTCCAATCGGGTATACATGTCACTAAAATATTTGCACCTGAACATGGATTCAGAGGAACAGCTGACGCGGGAGAAGTTATCAAGAACGGCACTGATCTGAAAACTGGCTTGCCTATTGTATCATTGTATGGAAAAAACAAGAAGCCACAACCCGAACAACTGAAAGGTATTGATGCCGTGGTATTCGACATTCAAGATGTTGGCGCCCGATTCTACACTTATATCAGTACATTATATTATGTGATGCAGGCTTGTGCAGAAAATGATAAAGAACTTGTAGTTCTCGACCGCCCCAATCCATGTGATTATGTAGATGGACCTGTACTGAAACCTGCCTATAAAAGTTTTGTAGGAATGCTTCCCATTCCGGTCTTGCATGGCTGCACAATGGGAGAAATGGCACAAATGATAAATGGAGAAAAATGGCTGGGCAACGGACTACACTGCAATCTGACTATCGTACCGGTAGAAGGATGGCAGCATGGAGAAGCATATTCACTACCCGTGAAACCTTCTCCCAATCTTCCCAACGATCAGGCTATTGCTCTCTACCCATCGCTCTGCCCGTTCGAAGGAACCTCTGTCAGTGTAGGAAGAGGAACTCTTCATCCTTTTCAGGTATTGGGTACACCCCTTCTTTCTCTCTCAGACTCCTGCTTTCGCTTCATGCCACGTGCATTGGAGGGGTTCGATAAGAATCCGCTACACAAAGACCAATATTGCTATGGCGACAACTTGCAACACATCGCTCCTCCCCAAGGATTATCGCTTCAATATGTAATAAACTGGTATCAGAAATACAAACAGCAACACAAAGAGAATGAATTCTTCACTCGCCCCCGTTGGTTCGACTTGCTGATGGGAACCGATCTGGTACGTAAAGGGATTATACAAGGAAAATCAGAAAACGAAATTCGAATTGCCTGGCAACAAGAATTAAAAGAATACTGCAGGAAACGGGCCTTGTATCTACTATATACAGATAATGAACACACATCCGTCACATTGATGGGAGTTAATTGACAGCCTCATCCCAAAAAGGTACCTGTAAAAACATTAATACAGATTTTCACTTTTCTGCTATACAAAACCATAAGATAACAAAGAAGCCGATATTATTCATACGAATAACATCGGCTTCTATATATTACACTATCCTTACAGCAGACAGTGCAAATCATGAAATAGAAAATGTTTATCTTTTTTTCATCTTCTGCATCATACCTGCCATTTTGCTACCAGTTACCATCTTCATCATCTTACGAGTAGAATCGAATTGCTTGAGCAAACGATTTACTTCCTGAATGCTGGTACCACTACCTTTGGCAATACGAGTACGACGGCTTCCGTTCAAAATTTCCGGATGGGTACGTTCTTCCGGAGTCATTGAGTAGATAATTGCTTCGATACTCTTGAATGCATTATCATCGATATCAATATCTTTAATAGCTTTTCCTACACCCGGAATCATGGATGCCAGTTCTTTCAGGTTACCCATCTTCTTGATCTGGTGAATCTGAGTAAGGAAGTCATTGAAGTCGAACTGATTCTTCTGGATCTTCTTCTGCAGGCGTTTTGCTTCTTCCTCATCGTATTGTTCCTGTGCACGTTCTACCAGTGAAACAATATCACCCATACCCAGGATACGGTCTGCCATACGTGCAGGGTGGAACTGGTCAACAGCATCCAGCTTTTCGCCAGTACCCACAAACTTGATAGGCTTGTTTACAACTGTACGGATAGACAAGGCAGCACCACCACGAGTATCACCATCAAGTTTGGTCAATACCACACCATTGAAATCGAGACGTTCGTTGAATTCACGTGCTGTATTTACGGCATCCTGACCGGTCATGGCATCTACCACAAACAAGGTTTCATCCGGATTGATGGCTTTCTTGATTGCTTCGATTTCGTTCATCATCTGCTCATCGATAGCCAGACGACCGGCAGTATCGACAATCACCAAGTCATAACCTTTTGCCTTTGCTTCCTGAATGGCATTCAGTGCAATCTGTACAGGATCTTTGCTGTCCAACTCGCTATATACAGGCACTTCAATCTGCTGTCCAAGTACCTTCAACTGTTCGATAGCAGCAGGACGATATACGTCGCAGGCTACCAGCAACGGCTTGCGGTTCTTCTTCGCCTTCAACATACGGGCCAACTTTCCTGAGAAAGTAGTCTTACCAGATCCCTGAAGACCAGACATCAAGATAATGGCCGGACGGTTTTTCAGTTCAATTTCGGCAGTTTCACCACCCATCAACTGAGTCAACTCGTCGTGTACGATTTTGACCATCAACTGGCTGGGTTTAACGGCTGTCAGCACGTTCTGTCCCAATGCCTTTTCTTTTACTGTATCTGTAAAGTTTTTTGCTACTTTATAGTTCACATCGGCATCCAACAATGCACGACGTACATCTTTCAAGGTTTCGGCTACATTGATTTCGGTAATCTTACCCTCACCTTTCAAAATCTTAAACGACCGTTCCAGTCTTTCACTTAAATTGTCGAACATATCTCTTATTTATCTTAATTTCTTCTTTTACAACGAGGTGCAAAATTACAAAAAAATCATTATACTCAAATCTTTTTATTCTGCCATTTTGCTTTTTTCAGATAAATGATGCTACCTGCCAGCATCAGAGTATAATAAATCAGCTCGGTAGTAAAGCAAACATCTACAGGAGCCTTCCATACCATTCCTACTACTACAATATACAAGGCATAAAACACCTGCACAAAGACTTCCAAAATCAAAGCGGCCTGTGTATTACCCGTACCGGATATTCCATTAAAATAGACATTAGCCATCGAAGATATCAACATAGCTCCGCAAACCACATACAAAGCCGACACCGATTCCCGCAGCAAAGCTTCTTCATTAGTATAGACCGACAAGATTACCTGCGGAAAGAGTACACAAAGCGCTACACATCCTATCATTATAAGGAATGACATCCTGGAAATCTTATGCAACAAACGGATAACTAAAGAAGCTCCACCCGAACCAATCAGATTACTTACCAATGTATTGGCTGTAGTAGAAAGAGCCTGTACCGGAATAAGTAATACAATGTATACGCTACGTACAATATTGGCAATAGCCAACTGACGTTGCCCCAAACGTTCGAGTGCCATGAAAAATACAAACCAGATGGCCATCGCTAAAAAATACTGTACCATCGTAAAGCAGGAAATACGTAAAATACGCATGACCATAGCCGGTTCAAAGCGGCCGAAACGATTTAAACCATATTTCTTACGATCTACCTTACAATAGGTATAAATAAAGAAAAACAGCATAGAAGAAGCTTCCGCTATAACAGAAGCCAAAGCCGCTCCACGTACTCCCATCTCCGGAAATCCCCAAGCACCAAAGACCAGTACATAATCTAAGAACACATTAATCACTGCCATTACAATGGCATTCATTGTCAAAACCTTGGTCTGAGTAATGCCGATATACAAGGCACGAAACATTACGTTGACAAAAGCAAACAAGAATCCCCATATACGCCAGGTAAAAAACTCGTATGTGGCATGAAAAATATCGTCCGAAGTAATCAGCATACGCACCAAAGGAGCTGCAGACAAATACATGACTCCCAATAATACCACTGCCATTACAAAACTAAAGACAGTTCCCTGCCACATCACCGGTCCAACAGAGCGGTAATTACCTTCACCATTGCGTCGGGCTATCAGAATCTGAGAACCTACACTAAAACCAAACGCGACTGTATAAATACAAATATACAGTAATCCTCCCATCGCAGCAGCTCCTAAGGCTACTTCACCTACATGGCCTAAGAAAGCCGTATCGGTTACATTTATCACGTTCTGTGCCAAAAGTCCGAGAAAAATCGGATAGGTCACATTCCAGATTTCTTTATTGGTATACATCATGTACAAATGATTTAAATGGCGGTAAGATTGCACAAAGATACGGTTTTTATGCGTATTTATCATCAAAAGGAACAAAAGAGATAGATTGATATAAGAGGCCTCATTCTTGAAAATCCGAAAATGTTCACCATACTCCATTGCCTTTAAATATTCAAACAATTTCTTTCTTATTTTGTCAAGCAATGTTTATCCATCCATTCCATCTCCTAGCGAGAACAACAAATTAATTTCAATAAAAACTATTTCAAATAATATTATCAAGCAGCATCATCTACACATAAATTTTGTTAATGTGCAATTTTATCCTATCTTTGCGCCGAATTTTTACTAAATACCTAACAAATGAGAAAAAAACTACTTATTAGCGCAGCTGCACTAATTGTTTCAATTCCAACTTTTGCAGGGGATTATCTGACAAATACGAATCAACATGCTGCCTTTCTGCGTATGGTAGCACGCGGTGCTTCTATCGATGTAGACGGAGTATACAGCAATCCAGCCGGCCTGGCTTTTCTTGAAAGAGACGGGTTCCACCTTTCTCTGACTGGACAGAGTGCCTATCAGACACGCGGTATTCATGCTAACTACACCACATTCAAAGGTATCAGCAATGGCAAGCCTGAACTGATGAATGCAAACGAATATTATGAAGGTACAGCATCAGCACCTTTCATACCTTCATTTCAGGGGTTATATAAAAAAGGAGACTGGACAATCTCTGCAGGATTTGCGATCACAGGTGGAGGTGGTAAAGCCTCATTCGATAACGGTCTTCCTATGTTCAACTCACTCGTAAAGGCAGGTATTTTCCAGCAATCTGTTGCTGCCGGTCAGCCTATTGGAGCAGAAATGGTTACAATCAACAGTGCTCTTGACGGTACACAATATATCTATGGTGCACAGTTGGGTATTTCCTATAAAATAAACGACTGGCTGTCTGCATACGTAGGAGGACGAATGAACTATGTGAAGAGTAGCTATGAAGGATACCTTAAAGCAAACCTTATCAAGGAACTTGGAGGAGCAGAGCTGATGACTATGGACTTGGACTGCCAGCAAAGCGGATGGGGTGTTACTCCGATATTGGGTATAGATGCTAAGCTTGGCAAACTGAATTTGGCAGCAAAATACGAATTCAAGACGAATCTGAATATAGAAAACAAAACAAATACGCTGAATGTTCCAGCCGGAATTCCTGATGAAGTAATCAAGCCTTATGCCGATGGTGAGCAAACTCCCAGTGATATTCCTTCATTCTTGAGTGTAGCAGCACAATACGAAATTCTGCCTACTCTACGTGCTTCTGTAGAGTATCACTTTTTCGATGACAAACATGCAGGTATGCTGAACAACCGCCAAAAAACTCTTAAGCACGGTACACATGAATACCTTGCCGGTGTAGAATGGGATGTTATCAAAAGACTTACCGTCAGCGGTGGTTTCCAAAAGACAAACTACGGATTGAGTGATGACTTCCAGACAGATACAAGCTTCTATTGCGACTCTTATTCTATCGGATTCGGTGCAAGAGTACACTTTACTCAATCACTCAACATGGATATAGCTTACTTCTGGACCAACTACAGTGACTATACTAAATCCACAGACGACTACAACGGAACAAAAGTTCCGGGAACCGATACTTACAGCCGTACCAACAAAGTATTCGGCTTAAGTTTGAACTATATGTTCTGATTCCAGACACACATCACAAACATCAATAAAAAAAGCTGTTCCCTCAAAAGGAACAGCTTTTTCCATATAATGAAACAAGATATTTATACTTAATCTTCCATCAGTTTACGGTAACGTACACGTTTAGGCTCTACATTACCCATACGTTTCATCTTATTTTCTTCATACTCTGTATACGAACCTTCGAAGAAGAACACTTCGCTGTTTCCTTCGAATGCAAGAATATGAGTACAAATACGGTCGAGGAACCAGCGGTCGTGACTGATGACTACTGCACATCCGGCAAAGTCTTCCAAACCTTCTTCCAGCGCACGCAGTGTATTCACGTCGATATCATTGGTCGGCTCGTCAAGCAACAACACGTTACCTTCTTCCTTCAAAGCCATAGCCAAGTGCAGACGATTACGTTCACCACCCGAAAGCATACCACAAAGTTTTTCCTGATCGGAACCAGAGAAGTTGAAACGGCTCAGATATGCGCGAGCATTTACATCACGGTTTCCCATGCGAATCAAATCGTTTCCACCACTGATAACCTGATATACAGTCTTGTTCGGGTCAATATCCTTATGCTGCTGGTCTACGTAAGCCACCTTTACAGTTTCACCCACTTCAAAGTTTCCTTTATCCGGAGTTTCAAGTCCCATAATCAAACGGAACAAAGTAGTCTTACCAGCACCGTTCGGACCAATTACTCCTACGATACCGTTAGGAGGAAGCATGAAGTTCAAGTCATCAAACAGCAACTTGTCTCCGTACGCTTTTGCCACATGTTGCGCTTCAATAACCTTATTACCCAGACGAGGACCGTTCGGGATGAAGATTTCCAGTTTTTCTTCCTTTTCCTTCACATCTTCATTCAGCAACTTATCGTATGAATTCAGACGAGCTTTACCCTTAGCCTGACGAGCTTTTGGAGCCATGCGCACCCATTCCAACTCACGTTCTAGAGTTTTACGACGCTTGCTTGCAGTCTTTTCTTCCATCTCCATACGTTTGGTCTTCTGCTCCAGCCAACTTGAGTAGTTCCCCTTCCATGGAATACCTTCCCCACGGTCGAGTTCCAGAATCCATCCAGCTACATGATCCAGAAAGTAACGGTCGTGTGTTACCGCAATTACCGTTCCTTCATACTGCTGCAAGTGCTGTTCCAGCCAGTCGATACTTTCAGCATCAAGGTGGTTGGTAGGCTCATCAAGCAACAAGATATCCGGTTTCTGCAACAACAAACGACACAAAGCCACACGACGGCGCTCTCCTCCGGAAAGGTTCTTCACCGACTGGTCTTCGGGCGGACAACGTAATGCATCCATTGCACGTTCCAGTTTGGAATCAAGGTTCCACGCATCAGTTGCATCGATAATATCTTGCAGCTCGGCCTGACGTGCAAACAAAGCATCCATCTTCTCCGGATCTTCATAATACTCCGGCAAACCAAACTTATTGTTTATTTCTTCATACTCAGCCAATGTATCTACAATAGGCTGTACTCCTTCCATCACTACCTCTTTGACGGTTTTTGTATCGTCCAAATGAGGCTCCTGTGCCAAATATCCTACCGAATATCCCGGAGAGAATACAACTTCTCCCTGATAGTTCTTATCCAATCCGGCAATAATCTTCATCAACGTAGATTTACCCGAACCGTTCAGACCGATGATACCGATTTTAGCACCATAGAAAAAAGAAAGGTAGATGTCTTTCAATACCTGCTTGTTATTTTGGAATGACTTGCTCACTCCAACCATTGAAAAGATAATTTTTTTATCGTCTGCCATATTCTTTTTATATTAAATTAGTCATTCTTTTTCGTCTATTCTCTTTACAAAATACCGATGCACATACCCTTCGTACAGCAAAGCTCCAGCCACACAAATACCCAAAGCCCACAAATGCACCTGTTCTACTCTACAGGCATCGGCACACATTCCAAGTAATACACCACCGGCAATACCAGCTTCCCATAGCAACTGATAAGTATGATATCCCGTGCCACGTTCGCAATGACGCGGTAAAAGAATCATCATCCTAAGGAACTGACCGATAGAGAATCCTGTACCGACACCGATAAGCAATGCTCCGGCATAATATGGAGAGTCACCACTTTTCATCCACCAGACAAGCAAACCGGCTGCTGTACACAACTGGCCGATTAGAATTTGTATACGCCCATTCAAAGGAGCTGTATAAATCTGTCTGATTAATAAATAAATCAGAAATCCCCCTCCTATGCAAAGATAAAAAAAAGTATCGGAAACCGTAACGAACAAGATTCCTAAAATAACAGGTACAGAGAGCATATTTATTCCCGGCACCAAAGTACGGAAAAGCAAAAAGCGGTCGAAAGAAAGCAGAGGAAGATTCAACGGTGCCCTGAAGCAAACCACTACCCATGAAACAAGAAGTGCTGCTATACCGCACAACGATGCTGAGACATACAATACGTACTGGAACATGAGCCAATGTCCGATTTCCAATCCCAACAGCACCCCTATCAGCATTCCTAAAATACTGCACCAGGCAAACACCCGATTGGCTGCATTCCTTTTATTGCTGGGAGTTACATCAATCACCAATGTAGCTCCTGTAGCCATGACAGCAATTCCCATCAGCATTCCCTGTAACAGACGAAAACCAACGACCATCCATTCTGCAGTGGCATAAGGATAGGCCAAAGTCAATATTCCCAGCAAAAGTATACTTCGAATCGCTACTCCTTTACGGCTAAAAGCATCGACCAGATAATTATTGAATGCCCCTGGCAAAAAAAGAGCAAGTCCGAAAACCGCCAGCATACAGCCCGACTGTATCTCCGAATATCCCCAATCGGACACCATCCACTGATGAAGAAGAGGAAAGAGAATATATACAGCCGTATAAAACAGAAAGTTTGCAACAATCAGCAGGCAAAAATTACGATTCCATAAAATAGCATTTGCAAACGGATTCAATGATTCTCCCATATAAAATAGGATTAAAAATATTCAGAGAATAACAAAAGACACCTACATCGCGACTTTCTGTCATTCTCTGAAAAGTTTATACATTAATATTGTTCTGATTCATTAGGGAAATCGCATGCTTTCACATCCGCCACATACTGCCCGATGGCATCAGTCATCACGGTATGCAAATCGGCATAGCGACGCAAGAAACGAGGACTGAACCCTTTCGTCATTCCTAACATATCGGCTACTACCAATACCTGACCATCTACAGCACCTCCTGCTCCGATACCAATTACCGGAATAGTCAGTTCGCTTGCCACACGGGCTGCCAATTCTGCCGGAATCTTTTCCAGTACCAAAGCAAAGCAACCGGCCTCTTCAAGCAAATGAGCATCACGTATCAGTTTTTCAGCTTCTTCTTCACCTTTGGCACGTACCCCGTAAGTACCATATTTATTAATAGACTGAGGCATCAGTCCCAGGTGTCCCATTACCGGCATACCTGCGCCGATAATCCGGCGGATGGTATCAATTACCTCTTCGCCTCCTTCCAGCTTCAACGCGTCAGCTCCGGTTTCCTTCATCATACGGATGGCATTACGTACACCGTCGAAAGGGTCGGCCTGATACGAACCAAAAGGCATGTCTACTACAACCAATGCACGCTTCACGCCACGCATTACCGATTTTCCATGATAAATCATCTGATCTACAGTGATAGGCAATGTAGTCACATTACCGGCCATTACATTGGATGCCGAATCACCCACTAATATCACATCAACTCCGGCTCCATCAACAATCTGTGCAATGGTATAGTCGTATGAGGTCAGCATTGATATTTTTTCTCCACGCTGTTTCATCTCAATAAGGCGATGTGTGGTTACTTTCCGCGCATCTCCCGAAAGATATCCTGCCATATATATTTCCTTTTAATAATTAAAAAACGGGGACAAAGTTAGCTGATTCTAATGAGTTTGACAACAAATCAACTGAACAATAGCATAATATTTAAGACAGAGACTACAATAGCTATTGTATATAAGACAAATGTACTCCAACGGGAATTAGCATATTGCCCCATCACACGCTTCGAAGAAGTCAGCCCCACCTGTAAAAAAACAGTAAACGGAAGCTGCATGCTCAGTATCATCTGAGAAATAATCAATCCCTGGAAAGGATTTTCTATAAACATGATGATAACCAGTGCTATTCCCAGTGAAAGAAGAACTCCCAGGCGGGAATGTATATCCTTAATGTGATAAGACTCTCCAAAGATACCAGCAAATATAGAGCCGGCCGCCATTCCGCTGGTAACGGTAGAAGAAATACCTGCCATCAGCAAGGCCAGTGCAAAGATGATACCGGCCTGATTTCCCAACAAAGGATCGAGCAAAGACTTTGCCTGCTGCAACTCCTCTACCGGAGTCTGATGTGCAAAGAAAGTAGTTGCCGCCAAAAGAATCATGGCACTATTAATAGCCCAGCCTACTCCCATAGAGAACAAAGTATCATAAAACTCATATTTCAGAAGTTTCCGGATAGAAGCCTCATCCTTCCGGTTGTATTCACGACTCTGCACCACTTCCGAATGCAAAAACAAGTTATGAGGCATCACAACAGCACCCAGCACGCTCATAATAATCAGCAGACTACCTTGCGGAATACTGGGTACCACCCACGAACGTGCTGCAAGTCCCCAGTCAATATCTACCAAAACCAACTCATATAAAAAAGACAAGCCAATGACAGACACAAAAGCAATAATTGCCCGCTCTATCCGCTTGTAAGAGTTCGTAAAAAGCATAATCACTACCAGTACCGTAGTCAGAACAGATCCCCAGATAATGGGAATATCGAATAGCATCTCCAGCGCAATGGCTCCTCCTAAGATTTCTGCCAGAGAAGTAGAAATAGATGCCAGTACCGCACTTCCCAATATAGGTCTCGCTACCCATTTGGGAGTATATCGGGTAGCAGCCTCACTCAGACAAAGTCCGGTCACAATTCCCAAATGGGCCACATTGTGCTGCAACACAATCAGCATGACAGTAGAGAGTGTCACTACCCACAACAGAGCATATCCATAGTCCGACCCTGCTGCAAAATTGGAAGCCCAGTTTCCCGGATCGATAAACCCTACCGTCACCAGCAATCCCGGACCTATATACTTAAAAAAGTCCAGACCACCCAAATACCGTTTGTGGTCTTTCCGTTTCAATTCTTTTATCAGATTCCACATAAGCCTTCAGTTTTCTATTTCAGTTTGGAAATATTCAATACACCCGGTTCTTTCTATAAAAGAAGATTCGAAGGTTTCATAAATTCACAGATTTAAGAAACAGCTTAACCGGCATTATTATTACAAGGTTCTATTAAATACTAAACAGAATACACGCACAAAGGTTCAAATAAACCTTATCAGTCGAAGGTAAAGTTAAAACTCAACTGACCATCGTCTTTTTTAGGTGACTTGGGCAACAGCAGACGCCGGATGGCAGCAGCACCCAACTCCTGTATTGTTTTTTCCGGCAGTTCATTGCAGGTGATGAAATATTTCGCCTTTTTCATCACTACTCCCATCTTTTTCAACTCATAAAAACCGATACGCGAGAAACGGCGGGACAATACTATGAATTTAGCCGACTTTACTCCGATACCGGGCACCCGTAGTAACATCTCGTAATCGGCAGTATTGACATTCACCGGAAAACATTCCGGATGCCTCAATGCCCAAGCCAGCTTCGGGTCTACTTCCAAATCCAAATCGGGATGCCCGTCGTCTACCAACTCGTCCACCTTAAACTGATAATAGCGCAACAGCCAGTCGGCCTGGTAAAGTCGGTTTTCACGAACCAAAGGCGGCTGCTTCAGTGCCGGCAAACGCTTGTCGTACGTGTTGACTGCCACATAGCCGGAATAATACACACGCTTCATGGTAGAGTTTCCATAAAGCGAAGACGACACTTTCAGAATATCCTTATCTGTTTCGGAAGTGGCACCCACAATCATCTGTGTACTCTGTCCGGCCGGTGCAAAGCGGGGAGCACGACGATAACGGCGACGTTCTTCAGCACTCTCCAACACCCCTTGCTGGATATACTGCATGGGAAGATATACACTCTGATGGTCTTTTTCCGGAGCCAGACGTTTCAGGTTTTCTTCCGTCGGAATCTCCAGATTCACACTCAGACGGTCAGCATAACGTCCCGCCTCAGCCACCAGTTCCCTACTCGCTCCCGGAATACTCTTCAGGTGGATATAACCATTGAAGCGATGCACTTCCCTCAAATCTTTAGCCACACGCACCAGCCGCTCCATGGTATAATCGGGATTACGCACCACACCGGAACTCAGAAACAGTCCTTCGATATAGTTGCGGCGGTAAAACTCCATCGTCAGCTCCACCAGTTCAGACACAGATAAAGTAGCACGCGGAATATCATTACTGATACGGTTAATGCAATACGCACAATCGTAAATACAATAATTGGTGAGCATCACCTTCAGCAAGGAAATACAGCGTCCGTCTTCCGAAAAGCTATGGCAGATTCCCCAGCCCCCTACGGTATTTCCTACTCCCCCCTTCGTATTACGGCGAACCGTACCACTGGAGGAACAAGACACATCGTATTTGGCCGATTCTGTCAGTATCTTCAGTTTTTGTATTACTTGCTCGTTCATATCTCGCCTTTTCTTCCGCTATGAAGTTTCAAAAATAATGAGACTTAGTCTCTTCTGCAAATCTTTCGGATTTTTATCGTAACTTTGCAGGCGTTTTATCAAGCGTACTTTTATGTGGTTATTATTAGCATTCTGCTCGGCAGCACTGCTGGGCTTCTACGATGTATTCAAGAAAAAATCATTGGCAGGCAATGCCGTACTCCCCGTACTGGGACTGAATACACTTTTTTCCAGTCTGATATTCCTTCCGTTTATCCTGCTTTCGTATCTGAAACCGGAAAGTCTGCAAGACACTATTTTCTTCGTACCCGAATCGGGATGGGAAGTGCATAAATTCATTATTCTGAAGTCGTGCATCGTATTGAGTTCATGGATTTTCGGCTATTTTGGAATGAAACATTTGCCGCTTACCCTTGTAGGTCCTATTAATGCGACCCGACCGGTTATGACACTGGTAGGTGCCATGCTGATTTTCGGCGAACGACTCAATGTATACCAGTGGATTGGTGTTATTATGGCCATCATATCCCTGTTCCTGCTCAGCCGCTCCGGGAAAAAAGAAGGTATCAACTTTACACACAACAAATGGATTTGGTTTATTGTTCTGGCAGCACTATTCGGTACAGCCAGCGGATTGTACGACAAGTACCTGATGAATCATTTCAACAACATGGTGGTACAGTCGTGGTACAATATCTATCAGTTGTTTATGATGGGAGGAGTCATTCTCTTTCTTTGGCTTCCCAAGCGTAAAACTACCACTCCTTTTCACTGGAGCTGGTGCATTCTGCTGATATCCGTTTTCCTGACCGCTGCCGACTTTGTATACTTTTATGCTCTGAGCATGGAAGATTCTATGATATCCATTGTATCGATGGTACGACGGGGAAGTGTAATTGTCTCCTTCTTGTTTGGAGCCATGATGTTCCACGAAAAGAATCTGAAAAGTAAAATCATCGATCTGGTGTTTGTACTGATTGGTATGTTCTTCCTGTATTTAGGAAGCAAATAAACTTACCTGTCATCAGATAACACAATGATGCAAAAAACATTCTTTTTCTGTCTTTATTAAAAGAATATACATTTTCAGCTAACGCGTATTTGATACAAAATCCTCCTTTACGCATAGAAAAGGAGGATTTTTTTATTTCAAAAAGCCCTTATATTCTGCTATAAAGCATATTTCAACCAACTCGTAACAGGTGTAAATGCGACTTGTATCGGTAGCTTACGGTACCTGTAACACCGACCAACGATACTTGTATCATCGGGCAACGGTATTAATAGTGTAATCCAATGATACAAACAACGTTTTTTATACCTCATTTTAAGCTCCAAAGTCTGTTTTTCTTTCCTTTTTTGCTTACACAATTTCAATAACATATCGGTTTTATTTTCTGTTCTTTTACAGAGAAAAGACAGCGTTCTACTTATTCATCGCCTTTTATTAAAAGAAACACCAGATGCAGCTATCTTTCTGAATTTCCACAAAGCCTTAAAACGGCTGTTTTTCCCATCACACTCGTACCGGAGCTCAAATATCGCCGTGTAGAGCCCTCTGTTTTGACATTTTGCCAAAGCTATACCTGCCGTTTTTTCTTCACTTGTCCGCTGACATTTTGTAAACAGATACTCCGCCACTTTCCTTCCCCTTTCTTCCTCATAAAAACAAGGCTGCCATCCTCCGTCTTCAACAGACAGAGAATGGCAGCCGATATCAATAACTGCTGTGCCCTACAGGACCAGACAGAAATATTTTACTTATTTGCAGTTACCCGCGCAACGAGGTTTGATTTGTTTGAAGAAATCGTTACCCTTGTTGTCTACCAGGATGAATGCAGGGAAGTCTTCTACTTCAATCTTCCAGATAGCTTCCATACCCAGTTCCGGATATTCTACACATTCGATGCTCTTGATGTTGTTCTGAGCCAGGATAGCAGCCGGACCACCGATAGAACCCAGATAGAAACCACCATGTTTCTTACAAGCATCGGTTACAGCCTGACTACGGTTACCCTTAGCCAACATAATCATAGAACCACCGTGACTCTGGAACAGGTCTACATACGGGTCCATACGTCCTGCAGTAGTCGGACCCATAGAACCACAAGCCATACCAGCAGGAGTCTTAGCCGGACCAGCATAGTAAATAGGATGATCTTTGATATACTGTGGCAAGTCTTCTCCACGATCCAGACGTTCTTTCAGCTTAGCGTGAGCAATATCACGGCCTACAATGATTGTTCCGTTCAATGACAAACGAGTTGCTACCGGATATTTGTCAAGTTCAGCCAGGATTTCCGGCATAGGACGATTCAGGTCAATCTTCACAGCATTACCTTCACCAGCCTGACGCAATTCTTCCGGAATCAGTTCACCCGGATTAGAATCAAGTTTTTCAATCCAGATACCGTCTTTGTTGATTTTACAACGGATGTTACGGTCTGCCGAGCAAGAAACGCCCAAACCTACCGGACAAGAAGCACCGTGACGAGGCAAGCGGATGATACGTACATCGTGTGCATAGTATTTACCACCAAACTGAGCACCCAAGCCAATGCGGTGAGCTTCTTCCAATACTTGTTTTTCCAATTCTACATCGCGGAATGCACGTCCGTATTCATTACCTGTAGTAGGCAAGTTATCGTAGAAACGGGTAGAAGCCAATTTTACAGTCAGCAAGTTCTTTTCAGCGGAAGTACCACCGATTACAAATGCAATGTGATAAGGAGGACAAGCAGCTGTACCCAGAGTTTTCATCTTTTCTACCAGGAACGGAACCAATGTAGCCGGATTCAAGATAGCTTTTGTTTCCTGATACAGGTAAGTTTTGTTGGCAGAGCCACCACCTTTTGTTACGCAAAGGAATTCATACTCCATACCCTGAGTAGCTTCGATATCAATCTGAGCCGGCAAGTTGCAACGAGTATTTACTTCTTCATACATAGTAAGCGGCGCATTCTGAGAATAGCGAAGGTTTTCTTCTGTATAAGTTTTGTATACACCTAAAGACAAAGCTTCTTCATCGCAATATCCAGTCCATACCTGCTGTCCTTTTTCGCCATGTATAATAGCTGTACCAGTATCCTGACAGAAAGGCAATACACCTTTTGCAGCTACTTCTGCATTGCGCAGGAATGTCAATGCTACATACTTGTCGTTATCGCTTGCTTCCGGATCGGTAAGGATTTTTGCAACCTGTTCGTTGTGCGAACGGCGCAACATAAACGAAACATCACGGAAAGCGGCATTAGCCATTGCTGTCAAACCTTCTTTTTCAATCTTCAAGATAGGTTTTCCTTCAAACTCGCTTACTGATACATAATCTTTGGTAAGCAAATAGTATTCAGTTGTATCTTTACCGTGTTCGAACATCGGCTGATACTTGAATTCAGGTGTTGCCATAATTATCTGTTATTAATTAAATGTTAGTTATCGTGGAAGCAAAGGTACAAAGTATTATCGAAATTTTTCCTTAATGAAGGATAAAATCTTTATGAATTATAAATCCGGCATGAAACAATTGCTTTTTTTCTTTCCAACGTCAATGAAATGGCTAACTTTGCAGGAAATTAATTTATCAACATAAGTATATAAAAAGTCCATGTTAACTCAAATTATTAA
Source organism: Phocaeicola acetigenes (assembly GCF_027529745.1). Lineage (NCBI taxonomy): Bacteria > Pseudomonadati > Bacteroidota > Bacteroidia > Bacteroidales > Bacteroidaceae > Phocaeicola > Phocaeicola acetigenes. Next base: position 9,715 of record NZ_JAPZVM010000005.1, on the reverse strand, counting down.
TGCACGCATCCTTACTCCACAAGGATGGTTGAAAGACGGGTCCGTATTAATACGCGACAATAAAATTCTGGAAGTTACCAATTGCGACTTAGCTATCGTAGGCGCCAAACTTATCGATGCCAAGGGTATGTATATTGTTCCCGGAGGAGTAGAAATTCACGTACACGGCGGTGGAGGAAGAGACTTCATGGAAGGTACAGAAGATGCTTTCCGCGCTGCCATCAATGCTCACATGAAGCACGGTACCACAAGTATATTCCCGACCTTATCTTCGTCTACCATCCCCATGATCCGTGCAGCTGCTGCCACAACTGAAAAGTTGATGAAAGAGCCTAACAGCCCTGTGCTCGGACTCCATCTGGAAGGACATTACTTCAACATGAAGATGGCCGGAGGACAGATGCCTGAAAATATCAAGAATCCTGATCCTGAAGAATACATCCCACTATTGGAAGAAACCAACTGCATCAAACGCTGGGATGCCGCTCCGGAATTACCGGGTGCCATGGTGTTCGGTAAATACATCACATCCAAGGGTGTACTGGCAGCAGTAGGACATACACAAGCCGAATTTGAAGACATTTACACCGCTTATAATACCGGGTATACACATGCCACTCACTTCTACAATGCTATGCCGGGATTCCACAAACGCCGTGAATACAAATACGAAGGAACTGTGGAAAGTATCTACCTGATAGATGATATGACGGTAGAAGTGGTAGCAGATGGTATTCACGTACCTCCTACTATCTTGAAACTGGTTCATAAGATTAAAGGGGTAGAAAGAACTGCACTGATTACCGATGCGCTGGCTTGCGCTGCCAGTGACAGTCAGGAGGCATTCGACCCTAGAGTTATTATTGAAGATGGTGTATGTAAACTGGCCGACCGTTCGGCATTGGCCGGCAGTATCGCTACAATGGACCGTCTGATTCGTACCATGGTACAGAAAGCCGAAATTCCTCTGGAAGATGCAATCAGAATGGCTTCGGAAACACCGGCACGCATCATGGGGGTATTGGATAGAAAAGGTACACTGGAAAAAGGAAAGGATGCCGACATCATTGCTTTGGACGACAACCTGAACGTAAGAGCCGTATGGGCAATGGGAGAATTGGTAGAAGGTACCAATACTCTTTTTTAACAGAAACAAAAGGAGGATATAATTATGCTTACACAAATAATTAACGGACATATCCTTACCCCACAAGGATGGATGAAAGATGGTTCCGTACTTATCAACGATGGAAAGATTCTTGAAATTACCAACAGTGACCTGGCTGTCATCGGTGCTAAGGTAATTGATGTAAAAGGAATGTATATCGTACCAGGTTTTGTCGGTATGCATGTGCACGGAGGTGGAGGACATGATTTTACGGAAGCTACAGAAGAGGCCTTTACCTGTGCGGTAAATGCTCACCTGAAACATGGAGCTACTTCTATATTCCCTACGTTGTCTTCTTCCAGCTTCGAGACCCTTTCACAAGCAAGCCAAGTCTGCGAAAAACTTATGTCTCAATCCGGTTCAGTTATTCAGGGATTGCACATTGAAGGTCCTTATTTGAACAAGAAGATGGCTGGTGCACAATGGGAAGAATTTCTGAAAGAACCTAATCCGGATGAATATATTTCTCTATTGGAGAAAACACACTGTATCAAACGTTGGGATATCAGTCCTGAACTTCCTGGAGCACATGATTTCGCTCATTATACCTCATCCAGAGGTATTCTGACTGCTGCTACCCATACGGAAGCAGAATTTCAGGATATCAAAGAAGCTTTTGCCGCTGGATTTACTCATGCCGCTCATTTCTACAATGCAATGCCTGGTTTCCACAAACGTCGTGAATACAAATACGAAGGTACTGTAGAAAGTGTATATCTGATTGATGATATGAGCGTGGAAGTGATAGCTGATGGAATTCACCTGCCTGCTACGATCCTGAAACTGGTATACAAACTGAAAGGAGTAGAAAAGACTTGTCTGGTAACAGATGCATTGAAGTATGCAGCTTATGATGGTGAAATATCAAGTGACAGCCGTTATATCATTGAAAACGGAGTATGCAAGTTGAAAGATCATTCTTCACTGGCAGGTAGTCTGGCAACAATGGACACATTGGTACAAGTCATGGTAAAGAAAGCTAATATTCCATTGGCAGATGCAGTGAGAATGGCTTCTGAAACACCGGCACGTATCATCGGTATCTCTGATCAGAAAGGTAGTCTGCAAAAAGGTAAAGATGCTGACATCGTAATTCTGGATAAGGATATCAATGTGCGTTGTGTATTCTCTAAAGGCGAAATAGTAGACGGTACTTGTACTATTATTCACTAAACTGAATATTTTACTCAATAAAGACGGATACGGTGTATTTCTAAAAGGGAATAAGTAACTTTTTAGAAATACACCGTATCTGTCTTTATACAATATTTCACTCCGTCTATTCTTTTTCAGGTACTTTTTTCTCAGGATTTTCTTTAGTAATACTCTCTATATCATTCATACCATCACGAAAACTTTTTACACCCTTTCCAAAGCCTTTCATTAATTCCGGAATTTTCTTTCCTCCAAATAAAAGCAATATAATCAAGACTATAAAAATCAATTCCTGGGCACCAAACCCAATAAATAACAAAATCGTGCTCATATATATAAATTTAAGCTATAAGTATAGAGTATATTTTTAAATAATTAATAAACCTAATACAAAAATAGGATTTATTTTATAATACTACCCAGGATTTAAGCCTAAAATAGTTAATATTATATTGGGTCAGAAAAAATTTACCTGCTTGCCCAAATAGATTTTCCAGACAAACAGGTTATTCTATCGAAGACTACTGTTCAAACATGCTTCTGCGGGCCAACATACAAGCACCAACAACTCCTGCCTTATCTTGCAACTGCGACAACACAATAACTGAATCTCTATTTACCAAATTCAAAGAATACTTTCGTACAGCACTTTTAATAGGTTGTAAAATATAATCACCAGTCTGCGCCAAAGCTCCTCCAATAATTACCATTTCCGGATTCATCAGGTTAATCAAACCAGCCAGATAACGCCCCAACTTCTGACCAATTTCCTCTACCAATTCAATACAAAGCAAATCTTCTTTATTCGTAGCTTCTATAATATCTCTCAATGTCACTCCTACATTATCATTCAATACGGCTTCCGACAAAATAGACTGTTTGCCTTCACGTACACATTGCACCAGATTACGGTATAAAGCAGCACCCGATACCTCTGTCTCCAAACATCCCCGCTTTCCACAATGACAAAGAATTTCATTATCGAATACATTAAAATGTCCGAATTCTCCGGAAAATCCTGATTTTCCAGTATAAATACTACCGTTTACTATCAGTCCAGCTCCTAATCCCCAACCAATATTGATAAATATAACATTGCGTTCTCCTTTTACAATACCCTTAACAATTTCACCGTAAGTCATGGCACGGGTATCATTATCAATTGTTACTTTATAACCTATTTTTTCGGTCATTATTTCGGCCAAAGGACGTTCCTCAAAATTGAATAAACTAAAACTATATCCTAATTCGGGATTGACACGCCCTGAAATATTAATCCCCACATTCAAGATTTTTTCCTTATCAATATTGGACTGGGATATAAAGTCTACAATATAACTACACAATCTGTTTAAACCCTCTGGAGTATTTTCTGTTTCATAGGGAATTCCCATTCTTAAATCGACAAAATCTCCCATAAAGTTCATCAAGCCAATATTCAAACTAAATTTTTTGATATCAACCCCAACAAAATATCCAGCATCTGTAGTCAAGCCATATAGAGTGGGAGGACGTCCCTCACTTGCTTCCTGTTTACCATAGCTCATAAGATAGCCATCTTCACACATTTCCATAATAAACTTTGTAACAGTAGGTACACTCAGATCGAGTTCTTTAGACAAGTCGGGAATGGTAGACGAACGATTATACATATAATAAGTAATAATCCGCTTTTTAGTCTGCGCACTTTTTGAACCTCTCTCAATTTCTTTAAGCAGATTTTGTGTCATAACTATTTTATTTTACTATTTATTACAAAAATACGACTTTATTTTATAAATAAAGAATGTTTACAAAGTTAAAAATTAGAAATAAAAACAAAGGAGAGCATAGTTCTTTACTAAAAGGATGAATAAAGTTAAACAATTTAAAATACCATAAAGGCTTCATTCCTTTTCATCTACAATAATAGAATATTACATCCAAAGAATATTGCTTCATATAAATATCACAGTAAAAACAAACATTAAATAAAAATGGACAAAACCAATTAGGGATTCAGCACTATCCTACCCTCTCTTTACTAAAAAAGGCCATAAATAATCTTCGGAAATATCATATTCGGATTTGACAAACGGCAATCTAAAGCCATAAAGACAAACAGTTCAGCAAGAAGAATCCTGCCAAACTGTTTACCGTTTACCTTAACCCTTAAAACTAATCATTTATCAACAAATTCAATTATTCCTTATCGTTTCCTTTTAATTACTTCTTTTCTTTTTGATCCATTCTTCCAATATAATTCTATTTCTTCCAAAGACTTTCCAGCCGTTTCGGGCATCAATTTCCAAACAATAAGAATGTAAGGTATACACATTACAGCAAATAGAAAGAAAGTTCCACCCGGTGTCAGATAAGTCAAAAGCCATGGAGTTAACTGTCCGACTAAATATGTTCCGACCCACAAAGACAAACCAGCAATAGACATTGCTAAACCCCGTACACGGGTTGGATACATTTCGGATAAGAGCACAAAAATAACAGCACTGATCGATCCTGCACAGAAAAATACATATGCAAGAAAAAATACTAGCATAACTACACTGGACAATTGGAACCGTTCACTCAAAATAAAATAAAGACCAATCATTATTAAAGAGAGTATCATTCCTGATACGCCATAATAAATCAATTTTTTACGACCTATTTTATCTATTATAAGCAGTGCAAAAATACTGGTTAGGGTATTTACTAATCCTACAAGAACTTGATAGTACAGAGAATCTCCTCCCGACAAACCTGCATTTTCAAAAATAGAAGGCCCATAGTACAACACAGCATTTACTCCCATGAATTGTCCTAAAATAGCAATACACACGCCTATTATTACAGCTTTTAAAATGCCTGGCTGTGATAATACAGACCAGTCTGAATTTTTACTTTCGGTTTTTAATACAGATTCGGTCATTCCAATATGCTCTTCTACGGTCTGTACAGAGCGATAAATACGGAATAAAATTCCTTTTGCTTTTTCTTTTTTATGAGAGACTATCAGCCAGCGCGGACTCTCAGGTATAAAGAATATTACCAGCAAGAATAAAAGAGCAGGAACAGACTCCATACCTAACATTCCTCTCCAGACTTCGGATACCATAATGTATTGAAGTATCGGTGTTTCTAAAAGCGGATTGCTCTGAGAATAGAGTAAAAGATAATAATTGACAATATATGCACTTAAAAAACCTATTGTTACGGCGACCTGATACAATGATACAAGTCTGCCTCTATACTGTGTAGCGGCAACCTCTGATATATACAACGGAGAAACTATGGAAACAATACCTATTGCAACTCCTCCTAAAATTCTTGCCCAGACAAGGTGTACAAAGTCGGAAGCTATCGTACACCAGATTCCGGAGGCTGAAAACAGCAAAGCGGAAAGAATCATGACAAGCTTGCGCCCCCATTTGTCACTAAGAATACCAGCCATAGACACCCCGACAATGGAGCCTACAAGGGCACATCCTACATACCATCCTTGCTGCCAGTCATTTAATTTAAATTGTTCTGTTACTTGTCCTATTGTTCCAGAGATAACTGCTGTATCGTATCCGAATAATAAACCTCCAACAGCGGCAACCAAAGACAAAAAGAGCATGTAGCCCATATTTAATTCTAAACTACGCATAACTCTCTGATTATTTATTTTATATCAAAATATTCTTTATAACGATTGTATAAATGCCCGGCCTGAAGATAAGCCGACTGAGGACTCATGAAATGAGAGAACTCAAAAGTAATGGCTTTGTCATATCCGGCACGTTTGGCAGCTTCGAGTTTCATACGTAATTTATCAAACTTTATCGGGAAGAAGCGGATGGGCATATCACGGTCGAAAGATTCTGCATTCGTCCAACATTCCATACCATATTTATCGGCTAACTTCTTATTTACAGAGAAAAAAGCATCCAGTTCATCGTAATCAATATGTCCGTCTTGAAATGCACAAGCATCTACTACATCATGGATTCCATCGAATATTTCATTCCAGTCGCGCTCATGTTCTTGCACAGAGATAGATTCTTCACGGGTCAATTTACCTGTGCCCATTACTGCTTTTTTTCCATCAATCCAGGGGGATATAAATGTAGGCAAGCCATTGGAAACATCTTTACATTGTTTTCCCATCGTATGAAAAGCGTCTATAGCACCTTTGGTTTGACGGCTAATTTCACCACTGATATACCATCCTCCAAAGCTTTTATACTTTTCTCCATACATTTCCCAGGCTTCATCTATTACATATTTATTGTCTTCAATCTCCCAACTCAAGTCACCAGTATCCCAATACCTTCCAGAGTCATACAAGCCAAAATAAAACTTCATTCCATATTTCTCTGCAAGACGCAAATACATATCAACCAGATCTACTGAAGGCATATAGCATCCCTTCTTTAATAAGTATTTGGAAGGATAAGTGATGAATTTACGATATCCTGAACGAATGAGAATAACTGTATCAATTCCCATACTTTTCATATATTGAAAATCTAGGTCCCATTCAGCCTCTCCCCAGTTTTGATGAGGTATATCGTGTGAAATTTCATCCAGAAATGTTCCGGTTATAGGCAGACCATTCTTCTTGGGAACAATTAATGTGCTCGGCTTTCCCGCAACAAGGTTTCTTCCATTTATTTTATTCTTTTGGGAAGCAGTAGTATCTTTACAACTCTCAAAAAGAGTCGGAATTGCTAAAGCAGATGCACTAGCAAGCAATGATTTCTTTAAAAAGTCACGTCGGGTAGTATTTTTCATAATATCAACAATTTATATAGTAACCTATTGAATAAACTCTCCTTTTATATTCACAGCCTTTGAATGAAATGGATCTAGAATATGGTCAACAATCACAGCCATTTCCCCGCGTGTTATATCAACATTTGGATTCCATCTTTCTAACCCACAATCCAACCATATCTTTTCAAAATCAGAAGATAAGTCTTTTCCTTCTGATTTCGCTATATCCTGAACCAACCCCATAAGTTTTTCTACTGATACAGGTTTTAAAGACTTCAAATCAACCTTATTCTTTATTTTCGGATAAAAATTACAAAGATCTTCCAACTCAGCAGAAAGCAAAACGGAATCAGCTCTTAGCCATGTCTGATTAGACCATCCTACATTTTTTCCCTTACCTCTTAAGATTCCTGATGCACCAATTCTCTGATAAGATGCAAATCTTTTATCGGAAACCGGTACGTCTAAATAAGGCAGCAAATAACCTTTTGAATCTAAAATTATATCTTGTACGTCTCGTACTGAAACTTCGTCTATATCCTTATCCTGAGAAACAGCTAAGGCAGCTAAGGCACCGGCAGCTTGACCAATTTGAAGAACTACAGGTTGTAGACGAGTAGTTCCATTGACTATATTCGAAACTGATATTGATTTTTCAGCAACAATTAGGCCGTCAATATCCTTGGGTATCATCACTCCTAATGGTAAGCCATAGGAAGGTATTGGATGAAAATATAAATCGGGTAACTCTTCTCCTCCCCGATAACGGGTATGATGGTGATCAACAGGATAATCTCCTACTGCTATACAGGTGCGATAAAGAGGATATTGCTGGTCATAAGGATTCATTATATGATTCAAATTAAAACGTACCAGACCATGGATACGTCTGGATTCACGGTGATAAGGGATAAAAGGCAACTTATCAGATGTAGGATATTCATCATCAGCCAAACCTAATGTGTTATATCCCAATTCTTTCTGTAAGAAGTATATAAAACGTATTGTATGGTCTTTTGCAGCCTGAAGTGCTTCTTTACGTTCCTCTGGCAACATCTCCACCAGATTTATATAATAATCATTACCCTCTATGGGCCAGTTTATCATATATTTATTATTTGGCAGTTTACCATATGTGATCATTTTATCTTTAGACCATATTCTATCGGGCTCTTTTGGAGATTTACATAACTGATTTGCACAAGCGCATGCAAATTCTGTAGGAGAATAGCCTTTTGGCTCAGGGATAGTTACATCTACCCCATAATCTTTCAGAATAGCTACATAAGTCAAATCCTGTATGATCCCATTTGCATTATCGGGAGCAATGCTTTCGTTTGTTGAATCACGACTCTCCATCCCTATGTCATAGCCTACTCCACAAGATTTGGCTACATCTCCCAATTCTGTTGCATCGATTAAGACTTTAGAGACCACTATTTCCGTTGTTCCATCCGGCCTTAATAGTGTAACTTTCCAACAATTGTTTTCACGTTCTATATTCTTCCAAACTGTATCAAAATAAACATTCAAGTTTTTTTCCTGATTCACCATTTCACAAAAGACTTGATTACCTACCGAAGGCTCAAACAGCACATTACTAACCCATCCGGTTTTTAAAGAATCACGACTTCCATAATAAGCTATTAATCTTGATTGGAATTCTCCCCAAATTCCAGCAGGAAGATTATAGTTCCCATCAACAGCACTAACTCCTGCAGAAGTCAACATTCCCCCTAACCAAGAAGTCTCTTCTACTATTAAAGTATTTACTCCAGAGCGAGCAGATTGAAGTCCGGCAGCCACACCACTTGTACCTCCTCCTACAACTAAAACATCTACATTTAAGATAGGAGAATTTTCGGAACAAGATGAAATAAATAAGGAACAAAAGAATAAAGCTAAAGTTCTTATACCTTTTTTCATAGATTCATTAGACTAACTCATTATTTACCTAGGCAAATATATAAATTAATTTATTTATTTTCAAATATAAAAAGAAATTATTTTATTTATGCAGATGAAATAAAAAAATATATTTCATTATAGATAGCAAACATAATAATTACATTAATAAAGCTTATATTAAAATGATTGTCATGTGAACATAAAAAATATCCTCATTTCAATGTTCAACCAAATTTTCAACCGGGAAAATATTTCAGCAATTTAATAATACCATAAATATCCATCAAATAAATACTATCATTATAGAATTAACAAACTCTATCACAAAGTAATCTACTTTATAAAAGAAAAGATAGGGAATGATCACACCTTTGAAAATTTCGCTTTTCATAATAAATAAACTCTATCAAAAATTGAAACAAGGTATTTAAAATCAATGATAATAATGTTTATTAGTTTATGGTAAAAATATTTCCTCTAGACCATCTCTATACAAAAAGGAAGGAATACAAGTTTACTCTTTATATGATATCACCATCTATATTACAATAAGATTCATTTTTCATCTCAAATATCAAAACACCTATACGAAGAGAATAGATTAGAAATCTACAAGATATTTCAAGCCATTCTTAGGCTTTTTCATTCACGAATTAGCATATAGCTTAAAAATGCAAGAAACATAAAAGACAGCCTCGTAAAACCGAGGAGCAAGCCTTCAGAAGCAGAGGATGCATACACACATCA